>NZ_JBQSXN010000001.1:0-131042 GCF_052378235.1 Psychrobacter sp. AOP3-A1-26 | reverse complement strand
ACGACATTATTTATCATTGAAAGGACATATCATGAGCCAACCTCAAGCCTTAATTGCTGGTGCCAATGCGCCACTGCCAACGGACAATATTAGCATTCGTATTTTAAGCCAAAATGCTATTGACTGTGCCGCTTATCGCCTGACTAGCGCTGGTAAAGTGCGCGGTGATGGCGACATGATATTTTATGGACAGACACGTAGTGATGACGGTAGCGTGAGCTTTCGCGGTCATGATAGCGATGGGTTTTTTGATATTAATCTACCTGCGCAGCCTGCAAATATTGAAAAAATTGCATTAGCGTTTTCTAGCGCACAAACGCTCGCTCAAGTTGGCGATGTCGATATTCAAGTATTACAAGGCAGCCAAGTATTGATGACTTGTCAATTGGCTGCTGCTGGACGTAATGAAAAGGCCATTATTTTAGCAGAATGCTACCGTCGGCAGGGCAGTTGGAAGTTTCGTTTTATTGCTCAAGGTTTTGAAGGCGGCCTTAAACCTTTATCTGAGCATTTCGGTGTTGAAATTGCCGATGAAGCGCCTGTTCCGCCCATTAATACTCAACGTCCAATCAATACGCAAAAAGCGGGTAGTGCTAATCAAACAAGCACGCCTCCACCCATTCCTGTTAGTCCTTCGATTAATTTAAGCAAAGTCACCTTAACCAAAAACCAATCAAGCATTAATCTGAAGAAGCGCGATGATTTTGGTAAAATTTCGGTTAATTTAGACTGGAATCAGCGCCCAAATGCCGATAAATCCGCACCAAAAAAAGGCATATTAGGCGATTTGTTTAAGCAGCATAAAGCTGGTGGTGTTGACCTTGATGTTGGAGCAATGATTCATCTGAAAAATGGTGAAAAAACCCTCATTCAGGCTCTGGGCGATCGCTTTGGTAGCTTACAAACTGCGCCGTATGTTTGCTTGCGTGCCGATGATAGGACAGGGCAAGTGAGTGGTGGCGAATGGCTCGATATCAATGGCCAACAGTGGTCGCAAATTGAGGAAGTGTTTATTTTTGCTTTCATCTACGAAGGGGCGCCAAATTGGGCACAGACAGATGGGGTAGTCACCATTCATGTGCCAGACCAACCGCCGATTGAGACCCGTTTAACAGAAGGTACGGGGAATCTACCAATGTGTGCCATCGCACGCTTGGTCAACCAACAAGGCAGTATCAATGTTGAGCGTATCAACCAATATTTCAAAGGTCACCAAGAAATGGATAAAGCCTTTAACTGGGGCTTTAGCTGGAAACGTGGGCGTAAATAAAGGTCTTAACGCTATCGCTTCATACGCTTCATCAGTTTCATAAAAAATCAGCCCGTCTATTTTAATAGACGGGCTGATTTTTTTATAGTATTCAAAACTTTAAAAACGCTACGATACTGCGGGTATAGTTTTTTTGTAGCCTCTGTCTGCGTAGGCACAGCAAGCAAGAAAAAACGGTACCTGCAGTACGTGATGTAGCGATTTTACGTTTCACTGACTATACCATTCACAAAAATTAGAGTAGCAAGGAACACGAGTGCAAGTACTATGCCTTGTAGACTAAACGAGTTTGACACAGCTGATCGTATTTTTTGGGTTTGGTGTTAAATCAATTAAGCATGCGGCGTAATAGCAGGCATCAAGTCATGGAATGTACGACCAGAAGCAATTTCACCAATGGCATGCATCTTCCATTCGTTATTATGGCGATAAATTTTTGCCATAATCATCGCCGTATGACCGCCTTGCGCTGACAAATTGTAGCGCGCTACTTCAGCGTTATTACTGGCGTTTACGAGGCGACAAAATGCATTTTCTACGGTCTCAAATGTCTGACCGGTAAAACTGTTGACGGTAAATACCAGCGATACAACGTTAGCAGGGACTTTAGACAAATCAACATTGATGACTTCATCATCGCCATCGCCGTCACCAGTGCGGTTATCGCCAGTATGCACGATGCTTCCGTCTTTTGATTTAAGTTGACTGAACCAAATCGCATCGACGGCTTGTTTATTGCTATCGAACATAATGCATGAAGCATCTAAGTCAATGGAGTCGCCGCCGCTACCACCGCCGAATAACTTGCCTAAGAAGCCGCCTTTTTTCTCTTGTTGCCCTTGAAACACGTCCCAGCCCAAACCCAATTTTACTTGGGTAAGATCGCCACCAGCTTCTTTGCTTAGGGAGATTTTTTGACCCTTTTGTAAACTAACTGCCATGGTAAAATCCTTATAATAATTGTGAGTGAAACACTTAAGTTTCTAATAGTAATTTTCAGCCAAGTGTTTTCAGTTAAGTGATAGGCTTTAGCTATAAAATATTATCTAAAAATCCACCGCGACCGCCGCGACCACCTGAGCTAGTACCTAAGACGCTTTGCAACCAGCCTTGATAACTGTCACGATTGCGCGAGCAGATAATGACTTTACCTGTTCCTGAGAAGCTTAGTACCATACCTTCACCACTGGTGACCGAGTTGATGATGTTACTCATGATACCTTTTTTCTTGCTGGTTGAAACAGATAGCTTATAATCCAAATTTGAATCCCAGCAGACTACATGACCGTTATCGATGATAATATCTTGATCAGGGGTCACATCAATATCAAACAGCGACCCAAAACCTGATACTACCACCTGACCTTGACCTTGGGTCTGCATGACCATGAAGCCACCAGTATCACCGAACACTGCACCGCCAAGGTTACGCTGAATATTGGCTCTGATATCGACGCCAGTTTGCGCTGCAACGAATGCGCCATCACTCAAGGTATATTGCTGCGTGCCGCAATCAATGATTTGCATATCACCGTCTAGCGTTGGTGCTAGTAGACAATCACCTTCGCCATTTACGGCTTCTATTTGCTGTTGAAATAGCGATTCATCATTAGCGAAGCGGCGCATTAAAGATTGCATCAATCCACCTTGTAGCTTACCTTTAAGCTCAAGGTTGGACTCCATCATCACCATCGCATTGGCTTCACAATAGATTGAGTCGCCTTTTTTAAGGTTGCAATGGAGAAAAGGTTCGATGGTACCGATTAAGCTGAATGTCGCGGCCATGAGATGCAAATCCTTATTCTAATGTCTTTAAAGTCTACTTTTAATATATGTGTCTCTACACTCTTTGTCTTTATAAACTATACTATTTTTTAACTACGCTATATTTTGAGTATTTTTAGCTAACCTATTAAATTTAAAGCCATCAAATGTGTTAAAAGGGCACACTTGATGGCTTGTTTGTATCTCAGTTAAATGTTCGATTGAGATAGTTATGTTTCTTAACGATTTTGCTCAACGATTAAGTTTGACTCACCTTATACGTTCACACCATAAGAGGCGGCTAATGGACCAAGACCACCACTGAAGCCTTGACCAACCGCGCGGAATTTCCAATCACCACTATGGCGATATAGTTCACCAAAAATCATTGCAGTTTCAGTGCTGCCATCTTCTGATAAGTCGTAACGGGCGATTTCAGAGTCGCCATTGTCATTGACGACACGGATGTAAGCTTCACCCACTTGACCGAAGTTTTGATTGCGAGCTTGACCTTCATAGATGATGGCACAAACTGCGACTTTGCTGACGTCAGCTGGGATATTAGCAAGATTGATTTTGATTTTTTCATCATCGCCATCGCCTTCGCCAGTACGATTATCGCCGGTATGCTCAACCGCGCCATTATCTGATTTTAGGTTGTTAAAAAAGATAAAGTCTTGATCGTTACGGACTTTACCTGCTTCATTGACCAAAAAGCCAATCGCATCTAAGTCAAATTCTTGACCGTCGGTCGCGCGTGGATCCCAGCCTAGACCGACTGTGATATTGGTTAAACCAGGCGCTTCTTTTGATAAGTTTACGTTGCCGCCTTTCGTTAAGCTAATAGCCATATAAATATCCTTTGAATTAATAATTAGGTGGATTTTATTTTATAAAATGAATTAAAAGTAATGCAGAGATTGATACTTGTGTATATACCGTCAATAAAACAACCTGTACGCCACGTCCTGCATATCATTACGTTTTACTATACTAAGCGTGTGCTAAGTACGCAAGGCGTATTTTGTGTGATTGCGATATGTTTACTAATGAATATATTAATTGTGCAAATCTGATACTTTTTAACGGTTTTAGCAATAGTGGTTAAGGTATTGTTATCGCTTTTCATTGGCAAATACCGACCAACCCGTCTTTTCTACCAGCATCTCTAACGCTTTTAACCCAAGCTTGGAGTTGCCGACATGATCAAGCCCTGGTGACCAGACAGCGATAGAGCCTTTACCTGGGGCTATCGTTAAAATACCACCGCCAACGCCGCTTTTGCCCGGCAGGCCGACACGATAGGCAAACTCACCAGAGCCATCATAGTGGCCACACATCATCATCAATGAATTGATTCGCCGAGATCGCTCTGCATTGATCACTCTTACCCCAGTGTGTTGGTTGACACCATTAGATACTAGAAACAGACCCGCGCGCGCTAATTGTTGGCAGCTCATGGCAATTGAGCATTGATGAAAATATACCCCCAGTATTTTATCTACATCATGCTTTAGACGATCAAAGGCGTTCATGAAGTGCGCCAATGCCGCGTTTCGATCTTTGTGCTGCATTTCAGACACTGCGACTTTATGGTCAAAGCGAATCGAATCATCGTCTGCAATAAAGTGAACAAACTGTAGGATTTCACCCAATGTTGCTTTTGGTTCATGCCCCATCATAATCGCATCCACCACCGCAATTGCTCCAGCATTGATGAATGGGTTACGCGGCCGACCAGATTCTTTTTCTAGTACCATGATCGAGTTAAAAGGATCGCCAGAGGGCTCACGACCGACGTGTGTCCAAAGTGCGTCACCCAACTTGCCAAGGCCGATGGTTAAGGTAAATATCTTGGAGATACTTTGGATCGAAAATAGTGTGTCGGCATCACCTGCGGTATATACCTGCCCATCAGGTGTCGCTACGGCAATGCCAAATTGGTTTGGATCTACATGGGCCAGTTGCGGGATATAATCCGCCACTTTTCCACGATCGGTTTCACTGGCCATCTCCGCGGCAATATCATCAAGAATCTGTTGCATATTAATCATGTAACCATATGTCTGTAGTGTGGTTGATAATGACGATTTTAACTCAATAAGGACACTAAAAAGAGGAAGAAATTGTATTTTAATGAGGACAGAAAAAAACAGGTTATACCCATGGTTGGATATAACCTGTCGTCAATACGATTTTATACCAAATATCTTCTTACTTAATCCTAAGGCAAAATTAAAACTAAGTAATCGAGTTAGCTGCATTTTTACGATAATTGAGTGAAGCAACAAACGCCCAACCAATAAAGGCAATACCAATCAGACCAGTGATAAGTTCTGGCACCTGGAATTTCACTGATAGTAGCATGATGATTGCCAAGGCACCGATGGCATAATGCGCGCCATGCTCAAGATAGATAAACTCATCCAGTGTGCCCTTATCGACTAAGAAGATGGTCATCGAACGAACGAACATCGCACCAATAGCAAGGCCTAACATGATCACGATAACGTCATTGGTGATTGCAAATGCGCCAATCACACCATCGAAACTGAACGAGGCATCAAGGACTTCTAAGTATAAGAAACCGATAATACCGCCTTTCATAATCGCGCTGGTCGCTGCTGCGCCCGAACCGCTTTCTTCGCTTTCTAAATCTTCTTCAAGGTCACCTTCAAGCATACCAGAGACCACTTGTACACCAAGATAAACCAAGATACCCCAAACGCCGGCGATTAATACCGCCGCTGATTGATTAGGATTGGCAAATGATACCGCAACCATCAACACGATAAGGGCGACAAAGACACTCATGGCATCGACTTTGCCCAGTTTTACCAAACGGCTCTCAAGCCAATCAAACCAATGTACATCTTTATCATCAAAGATAAAGTTTAAGAATACCAATAATAAGAAGATACCACCAAAAGCTGATATTTCTGCATGGTGTGCTAAGAGTCTTGCTGAATATTCTTTAGGGTCATTTAAAGCTAAGTCGACCACTTGCATGATACCGAGGTCGGCAGTCACGGCAACGATAACAATCGGGAATACCAAGCGCATACCAAATACAGCGACTAAAATACCCACTGTTAAAAATATCTTTTTCCAAAAATCATCCCAGCCTTTAAGCACTGAGGCGTTGACCACCGCATTATCAAATGATAATGAAATCTCCATGACGGCCAAAATAGCGGTGATAGATAGGGTGGTTATCATACCGCCCATACCGCCATGTGAATATCCCCACCATGCCGCTACCGCTAGGGCAATAATGGTGAAGATAAAGTCTAAATAAAAATGTCTCATGACACATCCTGTCTGGTTGCGTAAAGCTAAGGTCGGTCTGTTATAGACACAGACCACAAAAAAGCGGTTATTGCTAACCACTTTTTTTGTATAATTTAAAACGAAACATAAAGCATTATTAGTCGTTTGGCTATCAAAAATTGTGACTATTTTGCAACGAAAGTTGTGCATGCATAATCACTGTCAATAATGACGATTAATAGCGGATAAATAGGGCCTTATATTTGGATGTGTACGTTGTTTAGATGCCAGTGTAATGGCTAGGCAATATGAAGATTTAGATATTTACACCGTATTGTTGACACATGGCTTGCAAGCCACCTGAATAGCCTTGACCAACGGCGCGGAATTTCCACTCACCGTTATGACGATAGACTTCGCCAAATACCATCGCGGTTTCAACTGAATAATCTTCTGCCAAATCAAAACGTACCACTTCGGTGCCGGTTTCTTCATTAACGACACGAATGAAAGCGTTGGCTACTTGACCAAAGTTTTGACTGCGAGCGGTGGCATCATGGATGGTGACGGTGACGACGATTTTGTCGACATCGGCAGGAATTTGAGTCAGGTTTACTTTGACGACTTCATCATCACCATCGCCTTCACCCGTACGGTTATCGCCGGTGTGCTCAACCGCGCCATTGTCAGATTTGAGCTGGTTGTAGAAAATAAAGTCTTGATCACCGCGTACTTTGCCTGCGCTATTGAGTAAAAACACACTGGCATCAAGATCAAATTCAGCGCCAGATGTTGCGCGCTCATCCCAACCAAGGCCGATAAGTAGCTTAGTTAGGTTTGGGTCAGTTTTGGTTAGCGATAAATTACCGCCTTTATTAAGGGATAAAGCCATGGTGGTATCCTTGTTATTAGAGTAGGGAGAATTGCAACACGAAAGCCATAGATATAAAAACTATCACAATGAGAGTGATAGAGTGAAAAGCGACAGTGGGATTAAAGCTGTCGCAAAACTATAGTTAAAATACTTTAAAAACGCTACGATACTGCAGGTATAGTTTTTTTGTAGCCTCTGTCTGCGTAGGCACAGCAAGCAAGAAAAAACTGTACCTGCAGTACGTGATGTATCGATTTTACGTTTCACTGACTATATCGCTTGCAACACTCTATCATAACAACAAAAAATGACCCAATCAAAGCAGATTGGGTCATTGTTATGTTTCATATACATTAAGAGTAATAGTTTGAAGTTAAGCTCGGTTTATGACCGTTTTAGGCTCAGTTTATGACTATTTTTGGCAGTATCTTCGCATATTTTCTAACTTCAATAGCAAGCTATAACTATCAAAACAACTATAAGCTTTGACGATGACGAATCTCAAAACTCTGATGAATGGGTTTTTTGATATTAAAATCAAAACCAATGGTTTTTTGGGTGATATCCGTAATATCGTAGCGTTCGGTCAACTGCTCGTCCAGCTCAAAACGGGTAAAGTTATTGGAGAAATACAAGACCCCATCGGTGGTTAAACGGTTCATCGCGCGGTTAATGAGCGCCGCATGGTCACGTTGGACATCAAAGGTACCTTGAAACTTCTTCGAGTTCGAAAAGGTAGGTGGGTCAATAAAGATAATATCGAATTGCTCGGTATTGTCTTTAATCCACTCAAAGATATCGGCGGCAACGAATTGGTATTTATTGCGACTGACATCTAAGCCATTGAGCACAAAGTTTTGCTTACCCCAGTCTAGATAGTTCTGCGATAAATCAACGCTGGTAACTTTTTTGGCACCAGCCAGTGCGGCGTGAACACTCGCTGTACAAGTATAAGCAAATAAATTAAGCACTGATTTATTACGGCTATTATCTTTGATACGCGCGCGCATATTGCGATGGTCAATAAACAGCCCAGTATCGAGGTAGTCCGTAAAGTTGACATAAAAATAGGCGTTATCTTCACGAGCGACATAAAATTTGCCACGCTTTTCAGTATTGCCCTGTTTACTATACTGGTCATTACCAGACTGACGGGCGCGGGTTTTGATAAAGACTTGTTCACGGTTAATATCGAACACTTCACGGATACCCATCAACGCTAAATTAAAACGTTTTTTTGCGGTTTCCGGTGGGATGGTTTTTGGTGGCGCATATTCTTGCACATGGGCATAATCACCGTATAAATCGATGGCAACCTTAAAGTCTGGTAAGTCAGCATCGTAGACACGGATATTACTGACGTTGTCTTTTTTGGCCAGTTTCTTAAGTTTGGCTAGATTTTTTTGCAAACGATTGATAAAGTCTTGGCCGTCTTCTACTTCAATCTCACGCTTTTCAAAGCGGCTAACCAGATTGCCTGTTTGCCCAGCAATCAATGCCCCATAACGGAAATAAACCGTAATGGCGCCATTGTGACAGCGCAGTGTTTTTGGCTCTTTGATGGGCAATATATCCACTTGCTCAACATTGGATGCCAATATACCCAGCATCGGATTAACACCACTGCCGGCAAAACTGTCTTGCAGGATAAGACCGATCGCTTGATATAACGGTTTAATCATTTCTTCATCGCCCAAACGCTCACCATATGGTGGGTTGGTAATGATTAAAGGGTTGCTCAATCGACCATCGTCAACCAAGGGTTTTAACACCGTACCAAGTTGGTCAAGGGCACGCGTTTCGATATCGAGTAGCGGCAATATATCCTGTAGACCGGCGGCAATCAGGTTTTTTTCGGTGGCGATAATAGCACCGCTATCGGCATCAAAGCCTAAGATGAGCGGTAAAGTATCCGGCTGTTCATTGGCAATCTCCAAGGCTTCTCGGAAACGCGTCTGTGCATCATCGATCATCTGTTGCCATAGCGCGTCGTCATGATGTTGCCACTGATAAAAACCAAATTGATTGGCGGCTTTATCGATTCCCACGGCATAATCACAATGCATCAGTAGGGCTTCAATGATAAATGTTCCTGAGCCGCACATCGGGTCGATGAGGGCATTGTAGAAAGGTGCGTTGCCCGCTGCGTTTTTCTTATGCCAGCCTGCGCTATACAGTAATGCCGCTGCCAAGTTTTCTTTTAATGGGGCTTCTGTCATCGCTACTCGGTAGCCACGGCGATGCAGACTGGTACCTGATAGATCTAAATATAGCTCAGCCTGTTTATCATTGACGGTGGCAAACACAGAAAAGTCTGGGTTTTTGCTATCAACATTAGGACGGCTGTCGTAGACTTCGTTAAAAGTGTCAGCAATCGCGTCTTTAATACGTAGCATGGCAAATTGCTGACTGACGGCCACGCGTTTATCGACCGATAGACGAATCGCAAAGGTTTGCTCTAAGCTAAATTGCTCCGTCCAGTTAACCGACTTTGCTAACCCATATAGCTGCTCAGCCACATCGTATTCGGCATTGATATTTTTGCGTTTAATCAGCATCAATACTCGCGAAGCCACACGCGACCAGAGACAAATCGTATATAGGTCGCGCAAAGTACCTGTAACCGTCAGACGGCCAGTGCTTTTGATGTCGCTTGCAATACCGAAACTTGTCAGCTCAGTCTGTAGCGGCGCCTCAAGCCCATCGGCACAAGTGATGATAAGGTCAAGCGACAAGTCTGATGAAGCTGCTGTTGAAGATGAGGTCGCGGTTGTTACGGTCATACGGATACCTGTGGGCTAAATTGATAAGTAATACACATCATAAAATAAGATGTTTAACCGTCAATTTTATCATAATTTAGGGCGTGATGGTTTAAAGTGGGTCGGTTTATAAAAGAGGCATTGAATAACGCTAAATCTTATCAAGCTGTGGTTAAAATACTGAAGATAACCGCTCATAATCTAATTGATGACACACCTTAGATTAAAAAAGTGTGAGGTTAATATTGGAGATCAATGCTTGAGGTTAATATTTGGAATTAACAGATGAACATCTACCGTGCGCCAATACCATTACTTGTCGGTTTTGGTCAGTGGTACTGCTTCTTCTACTATCTGCGTTGTCGTGGCAAAGGGTTTGGTTGCGATAGGATAGTCCACATCTTTTGGCATCAGTAAGCGCATATGCGGGTAGGGAGTAGAAATATTGGCAGCATCAAAAGCGTACTTAATTTTTTCTTTTAGACCTTCTTTCATTTTGGGCATACGCACAACAGCGGCAGGCTTTACCCAAAAACGCACGATAAAGAACACCCCATATTCTCCAATCTCCGCCACAGTCGCGGAAGTCTCAGGACGGTTGAGCACCACATCGTTGTCGGCAAGTACTTGCAAGATTTCTTTGCGTGCGGTTTCAATGTCATCTTCAAAAGCGATACGCACGCGGATATCAAAGCGTATGAAGTTTTTGGAGGTTAGGTTGGTCACCTCAGAGGAGGCAACATTAGAGTTTGGGATAATGACAGTGATATTATCTCGGGTCAAAATATGGGTAGTGCGTAAGGCGATAACCACCACGCGACCCTCATTGTCATTGATATTCACCCAGTCACCTACTTGAAAAGACTGCTCAAGCAAAATGGTAATACCAGCGATAAAGTTGGCAAGCGTTGATTGTGCAGCAAAACCCACGGCCAAACCAGCGATACCTAGACCTGCTACCAAGGACACGATATCAAAGCCAAACTGTGCCATGACGCTGGCAAGCCCTAATACCAATAAAAGGACTGACAAGATATTTTTAAGCAGCTGCTCAATGGACGCGTTAAGACCATAATGCTGTAGCACTCTATGAATGATTTGTCCCGACGATGTCCACAGCACGTAGTAAATACCCGCCCAAGTACTGGCTTTTGCCGTGGCCTTGATGGTTTCGGGTTCAAAATTGATTTGACTCATAATTGCAATTAAGCTGGCAACAATCCAGATATAACGCAGTATAGAGTGGACAATTTTGGTGCGGCGCTCATTTAGATGAATTTTCTCTCTACTTTGTTTAACAATATAGAGAATCAACCAATAAAAAAATCCCAATACGGCAAGCAGTATTAGAATTTTGATACCTGTACTCGCTAAATCTAACGCTTGCGAAGACCAATCCATTGACTCTTTATCTGCTGAGCCGCCAAGCGCAAGGTAGAGGCTCGTATGAAGGTCATAAAGAATCTCTTTGAAAAAGTCAGTAACGCTAGCGATTGGCATTTTTTAGTCCATGCAGAGTTTGCTTATACGAGATATTTGGTTATTTGAAAGTGTAGCTGAGCCTACTATTAAAAGCTATCTTCCTGTGCGTCCTGAGACTGGTAGGGTATTTCCATTTTATATTGCACATCACGAAGTGCAGTACGTAAACCTTCCAATATCGTAGGGTGATAAAAAGGCGTATCGAGCATGGCCTTGATACTTAAGTCGTTGGTAATCGCGGTGGCCAGTATATGACCGATATATTCAGCATCAGGTCCCACTATACTGGCGCCTAAGATTCTGTCTGTTTTTTTACAGCCATAGATATGGAGCAAGCCACAGTTGACACCCATGACACGACTGCGACCTTGATTATCAAAGCTTACCTTACCAATGACATACTCTAACTTTGAGTCTTGTTGTATTTCTGGTAGAGACATACCAACATTGACAATCTGTGGTGAACAAAACACGATGGAGAAGGGGATGGCTGGTGGGCGAATATAGGCATCTTTTTTGTTTTCGCAAACCATACTTCCCGCGCTAAAACCCTCATCACTGGCCACATGCAGTAGCGGAATATTGGCGTTGGCATCACCAACGATATATATATTTAAATCGCCAATCTGCCCCGTTTTTTTACTGAGGTTTTTTGGGCGGTTCTTGTCATCAAGCTCAACACCTAGGTTTTCGACCCCCAATTGTTTGATGTTATTGCGACGACCAGTCGCGACCAATACATATTCACCTTGCCAGCGCTGTGATTCACCCGCACTATTTTTGTAATCAATCACTGCGGTTGAGCCGTTTTCATCTTCGTTTGCTCGCGTACTGACATCGGTGATTTCGCTGCCCAGATGCATGGTCAATTCGCGATTTAAACAATCAATAGCTTGGTTGTTAATATCATCGTCTTTGAGACCAGCCACGCGTTTGACTCGATTAAATAGAGTGACCTCTACGCCCAAGCGGGAGAATGCTTGAGCAAGCTCTAATCCTATAGCGCCAGCACCGACGACCGCCATTGATTTTGGTAAATCTTTGAGCTCAAAGACCATATCTGATGTGAGCATGGTATCGCCAAGCTTATCCGCCCAGCCATCTGGTATAAATGCTGAACTACCAGTGGCGACAATAATTTTTTCAGCCTCAATCAGCTCATCATTGACCTCAATTAACCCTTGTTGATTGATATGCGCACGGCCCGCTATTTTTTTATCCTCAGGCCAGCTCTCAACTTGTTTTTTAATATAGCTGGCGAAATGGCTACGTTCATCGCGCACACGTTGCATGACTTGTTTGCCATCTATCTGCGCAGTCGCATGGATACCGAACTCAGCAGAGTGATTGGCTGCATGCGCACGGTCAGCCGCTGCAATTAGTAGCTTGCTCGGCATACAACCTACGGTGACACAAGTTGTCGTCCAAAACCCCTCATTAATAATGACGATGTCATCTTTGACTTTGCTGGCTTGACGAAAAGCATTTTGACCAGCGGTCCCTGCACCAATAATGGCAACAGATACTTTGCGAGTGACGGTAGATGCTAGGTTATTAGCAATAGTATCGGACTGTTTATTCATATTATTTTCAACTCATAATAATTTGGTGGTGTATCAGAAAGTATGCTGAGGAGATAAAAGGAGGGTGACAGTCAAAGCAAGATGATATATTTGAGGTTATGAAGACACAAATAGATATCAGCTGCCCCGACTGTCACAGTCCCAGTTTAAAGAAAAACGGCATAAAAAGCTATGGCAAGCAGAACTACCAATGCAAGGACTGCAAACGACAATTTATTGGTGACCATGCCTTAACCTATCACGGCTGTCATTCTAAAATAGAAGACATCATACGGCTAATGACGGTTAGAGGTTGCGGCGTTAGAGACATAGCTGTTATAGCCTCAGTCAGTATCGGTAAAGTATTGAGCACCATAGGCTCATCTGTTTATAAGATCGCGCCTAAGAAGAGCTACTATGAACGCTTAGAGGTTGATGAGTTTTGGACTTACGTGTATCGAAAAAAGCGTAAAGTTTGGCTTATTTATGCTTATGATCGCGCTACCAATGAGATTGTTGCTTATGTTTGGGGCAAACGTGACCTAAAAACGGCTAAGAAGCTAAGAGCACGTTTAAAGCAACTTAAAGTAAGCTACGGCTCTATTAGCATGGATAATTGGGACAGCTTTATAACGGCCTTTAAAGGTGATCACAAACAGGTTGGCAAACAGCATACCATAGGTATAGAGGGTAATAACTGTCGCCTTAGACACCGATTAAGACGAGCGGTTAGAAAGACTTGTTGCTTCTCTAAGAAGCTCGATAATCACTTCAAAGTGTTTGATATGGTGTTCTTTTACATCAATTATGGCTACGTCTGATGCCAGCATACTTTTTAGAACACCACCAATAATTTAACATTCAGGGCTGTTTCTAAGGACTGTTTTTAAAAGCCGTTTCTAAGAGCTGTTTTTACAGGATTATTCTTAGTATTTTAGACTGGCCCTTTATCGTAACGGTTATTAGCACCTGTTTTACATTGTATTTTTATAATTTATAGCGTTATCGATTAAGGTGTTAATGTTTCAAGCAACCGTTCAGTATAGCCTTTGGCTCGTAGGTTACGCTGAGCATGGGTCAGCTTACCGTCTTTGTTAAACACGAAGGCTGAGCGGACAAGGCCTAAAGTTATTTTACCGTACATGTTTTTTTCTTTGATGACGTCAAAATATTGGCATAGTTTTTCATCGCCATCACTGATTAGGGCGATATTTAAGTCATGTTTGTCGATGAATTTTTCATGAGATTCAACACTATCACGTGAGACGCCGATAATGTCGTAGCCTAAACCATCAAATTCATTAATATGAGCAGTAAATTCTGTTGCTTGGGTGGTACAGCCAGGGGTATTGTCTTTGGGGTAAAAGTAAAGAATGAGGCCTTTATTGGTATTAGCAATCATCTCTTTTAGGTTGATGTCATCATGGATAAAGTGTCCATCAAGCTCTCGTACGATGGTTACTGGGAAGTCGGGTAAAGTAATGTTTTCTGTAGTTGGCTTGGCCATGGTAATGTCCTTATTGCTGTTGGTTATACGTGTATTGTTCTTAGTCATCTTATTATAGGCAGATTAGCAGAAATTAATAATCAGTTTTACAAATTGCTCCTTCATGGGCAACAAAAAAGACTGGCTATTGCCAGTCTTTTGTATATTAAACGAGTTATTTATTAAGCAGGTTTTTGTGGCTCTTTTAAATCTAAGCCAACGGTGCACTGCTGTAAGTCTTTTTGCATTTTTTTGACATAAGGGAGGCCTGATGGGTCTTTCTTGTCTTTTGCATGGCTTTCAATCTCCCACATTTGACCGATAGTCATTTTGCTGCGGACATCAATGGTGCAGTTACAAAGTTTGGTCGCATCGCTTTTATTAGCGACTTTATATTTGACCGCACCGCTGACACAGGTATTGACATTTTCTTGCTTAATATCAGCAGCGTTTGCTTGTGGTAGTGCAAACAGAGCAGCAAGGGCTAGGGGTAATACTGGCAACAACTTCATAAGGATCCTCTTACAAATAACATAAATTTCTTAGATTTTTTACTGAAAGCAAAATCTCACTACTTTTTTGTTGGATATATAGGTAACTTGCTAAGCGTATTTACCTATATATCCGCATTTATATCTTGTGATAGACATAATCGAACATACCATAGCAAGGATTTTGCTCAAAATGCAACGCTGTGATGCTGTGTTAATGCAAGCGAATGTTTCTCGAGTATTTAATCACTTCCTGATTTAAGAGCGGTAACCCCATTTTTCAGGATACTTACTCGCATATTTTAAAGCAGTGATTGTGATTTTTTGAGCGATTATCAGTGCTACTCAAATTGTTTCTTAAGGTTGATAATGAGTAGGATCAGCGACCCCAGCTTGGGCAAACCCTTGGCGACGTAGAGCGCAACTATCACAGACGCCGCAAGCAAGGCCGTTCTCATCCGCTTGATAACAAGAAATCGTCTGTCCATAATCAACCCCTAGCGACAGACCAAGCTCGATGGTTTTGGCTTTTGATAATTGTTGCAGCGGTGTTTGAATTGATAAGTGATGACCGGTGACGCCAGCTTTGGTAGCAAGATTTGCCATATGTTGAAAGGCGTTAATATATTCAGGGCGGCAATCAGGATAGCCTGAATAATCGACTGAGCTGACGCCAATAACAATATGATTGGCATCGGTTACTTCGGCGACCGCTAAGGCGTAAGACAAAAATATCGTATTACGCGCAGGCACATAAGTATTGGGAATGGCGTCGTTGTCGATCTCGTCACGTTTTTTATTAGGGAATTTATCCGCATCACCATCAGGGACGATCATGCTGTGATCCGTTAGTGAGGAGCCGCCCAACTGGGCAATATCAATATCGATAATTCGATGATTAACATCAGCTGTTTCAGCAATATTTTTTGCCGCGACAAGCTCACTATTGTGACGCTGACCATAATCGAAGCTAACCGCAGTCACAGACGCATAGCGAGCCTTAGCCCAATACAAACAAGTCACTGAATCGAGCCCGCCTGATAACAACACGACAGCATTTTGATTTTTATTCAGTGGGTTTGAGTCGGTATGGTTTGCCTGATTGGCAGAAGTGGGTTGCGGAGCAGTATTTGGCATAGTGTTGTCTATTATTGATTTATGAAAAACGCCTATTTTAACAAAAATATGGCTATTACAAAACTATAGAGACAGTATTAAAATAGTATTCAACTTATCGCTCTTTTATTTAGGATTGGCTATAGCAGAATATCCACTCTCAATCGTTGGTAGTTACTCATATATGGCATGGATTCGGGTGGGCTGTCGCATTTAGGGTGGTAATTTAATCTCATCTTTTCAATCTGTTAGCAAACTTTGTTATAATCGCTGCTTTTAAAGCACCCTTGTAAAGAAATTGAGTAACTTATGACCACCGCGACCGTGTTTACGCCAAAAACCATGCCTGAGTTTGATAATACTAACAATATAAAACATGATGATGTCGATATTGATAGTGAAAACGTCCGTAGTATTACGGGCCAGATTACGGAACAGTCAGCATCTGAAACGACATACCTGCGCAAACTACAGAAAAAGTTACGTAGACAAGTATCTTTGGCGATTCGTGATTTTAATATGATCGAAGATGGTGATGTGGTGATGGTTTGTGTCTCAGGAGGAAAGGACAGTTATACTTTGCTTGATATTTTGCTAGTGTTGAAGCGTATCGCCCCGATTAACTTTGATATCGTCGCGGTTAATCTCGACCAAAAGCAACCAGATTATCCAGAAGATGTGTTACCAGCATATCTAAACGAGCAGGGCATTGCTCACTACATCTTAGAAAAAGACACCTATAGTATTGTTAAAAGCGTGGTGCCAGAAGGTAAGACTTATTGCTCAGCCTGTTCACGTCTGCGCCGCGGCTCATTATACGGGTTTGCCAAGCAAATTGGTGCGACCAAAATTGCGCTTGGACATCACCGCGACGATATGCTGGCAACTTTCTTTTTAAATTTGTTTCATGGCGGCGCACTCAAGTCGATGCCACCTAAGCTACTGAGTGATGACAAGCAAAACCTGCTTATTCGCCCATTAGCATACGTCGAAGAAAAAGACATTATCGAATACGCCCGCTTAAAAAAATTCCCGATCATTCCTTGTAATTTGTGTGGCAGCCAAACCAATCTGCAACGTGCAATTATTAACGATATGTTGCGCGACTGGGATGATGCGCACCCGCAGCGCTTAGCGTCTATCTTTAAAGCCATGCAAAACGTCGCGCCGTCACAATTAGCGGATAGAGAGTTATTTGATTTTGAGACGTTGAGCCTTGATCGTGATAATAACGAACGTTTATTTGAAGGGGATAATATTCAATCTGGTCAAACCGAAAGTTTGGCTGAGATTGGTCTACCAGTATCGCCCAAAACCCAAACTTTTAATCCAGATTTTGCGGCGCAACAGCAAAAAATAGCATCAGATAAAGCGATGGGAAACAGTCGTACAACGCAAAAAATCCCAACGATTAATCCTGTGATTTAATATTAATTGGTATTGTTTCAAGCTTAGCTAAACTTATCACTCAGTTATAAAAAAACCAGCCATTGATTAATCATGGCTGGTTTTTTACTATTTATTCAAAGTTATATCATTCACAAAAATTAGAGTGGCAAGGAAAACGAGTGCAAGTACTACGCCTTGTAGACTAAACGAGTTTGACACAGCTAATCGTACTTTTTGGGTTTGGTATTAGTCAAAAATTAACTTTTAGCAAAGACTGGTAGAGGATCAAAACTCACCTCTGGTCGCGGTAGTTTTGCCACATCCTGCATACGCCAATCATCTTTTCCGTCATAACTGACTTGTAAATAATACTTGCCTTTCACTTCATCCAAATCTACTTGCGCAGTGTACTTATTACCTTGTTGATGCTTGAGCACCGCATCGCGATCTTTTTTGATATCAGTCGCATGTGAGATAGATAAATCTAGCGTATCAGGATAAGTGAGCGCCTCACCATTGAGCAGTGTGCCTGTTTGTAGGCTTTGCTCTGGGTAATTCAAATAAAAGGCAATATCCCCATCGTCTGAAAACTGCATCTTACCGTGCAAGTCCAAATCATAGGTTAGCTTATCACGGCCAACATCATGATATAGCGTTTTGCCATCCATATACCAGTCATCACGTACCACGCTATCGCGGATTTGATAAGAATAATAAACAAACCAAATGCAAGCGATCACAACTACCGCTGGCATGCCAATTACAAAGATAATCACCATATAGTTTTTGTACCATGGTTGACTATCTTGACGTTTAAAGTTTGGGGCTTGATTAGACATAAAATACCTATTAATCAGATATCTATTTGGCAGATATCTATGAACTGTATCAATGGATAAGCTGACGGCTCAATGCTGACAGCTTAATAACAATCAACAACTTGTTAGCTATCTACAATAACTAACAGGTAAAGCATATAACGCTATAATCAATAGTACGGTATCGTTTTTAAAGTGAACCCACTAAAGGGTTAGTTTTTATTGTCCTTGGGTGGTAAAGATATTTTGTTTGCTGACACTGTACTTATCATCTTCACTACGAACATTTAAAACAACGGGCGTTTGACCAAACTCAATCACATCAGGGTCACCATAAATACTGACTGGCATATCAAAGCTTTCACCCGCTTCTAATGGTACATCGTTGAAGCGCAGCTCTAAACTCAAGCCGTCTTGTGGTTCTAGCGTTATTTTATAAGTATGGGCATCTTGTGTTTTATTGGTTAGCTTAACGATATAACTGTTTTCAATCATGCCTTGAGCATTCAGCGAGGACAACTGATTTCGGTCACGGCGAATATCAATCTCCAATGGCACGCGATCGGTCAAGGCGTATATAACACCACCACACAGCACAGCCAGTAAGGTGAGGTAGGCAAAGAACCGCGGACTAAATACTCGCGTATCCTCTTTTTCAACTAACTGTCGTTCTGTGGTATAACGAATCAGTCCACGTGGGTAACCCACTTTATCCATAATGTCATTACAGGCGTCGACACAGGCAGCGCACTGAATACAAGCGACTTGCAAACCATCGCGAATATCAATCCCAGTCGGACAGACCTGCACACACATTTGGCATTCGATGCAATCGCCTAGATGTTCAGGATTGGTACCTTTTTTGCGTGCGCCGCGCGGTTCACCACGTTCATAGTCATAAGAAACAACCAGTGTATCTTTGTCAAACATGACGCTTTGGAAGCGGCCATAAGGACAGATTTGGATACACATCTGCTCACGCATGTAACCAGCATTCACGTAAGTAGAGAAAGCGAAGATAAATATTGATACCCATATCCATGTTGACCAATCAGGAAAAGGTATGAACCCTAGCATTTGCCAACTGCCATATAAGGCTTCTGTCCCTGATACGTAACTGACAAAAGTCGTGGCGGTAATCATCGAGAACACAAACCAAATAAAGTAGATTAAAAAACGCTTAAACGCTTTTTTTGGACCCATTGGTTCTTTATCAAATTTAATGCGTTTATTGCGGTCACCAATCACCAACTTTTCGACATATTGGAACATATGGGTCCAAATAGTCTGTGGGCAGGCATAACCGCACCATACTCGTCCTGCGTACACGGTCACCATAAATAGGGTAAAGGCAGCAATAAGCGCAAAGGCGGCAATAAAGTAAAAGTCTTGCGTTAAAAAGGTGAGACCAAAAATATAATAATGCTGCGAGGGCACATCAAACCATATTGCTTGCCGACCGTTATAACGTAACCACGGTAAAATCAGAAATAACGCCAAAAACGCATACATACTGACAATACGGATATTTTGATAAAATCCTGTGACAAACCTAGGGTGAATACGTTTTTTAGTGGCGTTAAGATCGACCTCAATAACAGGGATTTTATTGGGTTGTTGTGCTGACATAAACGTGCCTCTTTAAAAAAAGAATCAGTCTGCTGGCATGATGAACGAACACCTTGGTTGAAAAGGTGTATGAATGTACGGTGTTATCAATGTCAGTAAGTAGTGAGAGACGTTTGAACATTCAAAACGTATGAACTCGTCTACCAAATGAGCGATTGTAAGTAATTGATTAAAATCGAATAAAGACTGCTTAAATGGGTGGTTTCCAGTATTTCTAATACATTACTATTTTAGCATTCTCCCTCTTATAAATGGGGTAAGAATGTTAAAAAGCAATACTAATATAATATATTATTGTTATATAAACTATGTTATAGCAATCGACAGTGGCTAAAAATAAAACTTAAGTGTTTTTAGTAAAACGACTAAAATTACCATTCTATGTATGATGCATTAGCTTATTTATAAGTTTTAAAAAAGGGAGAACTGCAATAACAGTCCTCCCTTTATCTAACTTTACTTAGTTACGGTATAACTGCAAACCAAATAGCTTCTTGGTTAGTTAACCGTCGTTTCAGTTGTTGTCGCTGCTTTAGGAGCAGTGGCAGAAACAGTGGTTGCTTTAGCAGGCTTCGCGTTTCTATCAGAGAGTGAGTAAACATAGGCTGCAAGCAACATGATGCGCTCGTTACCTAGCTTGGTTTCCCACTCAGGCATTACACCTGCACGACCATAACGCAGGGTCTCACGGATAGTTTCGCGATCACCGCCATATAGCCAGATATTATCCGTCAAGTTTGGTGCGCCAGTCGAAATCATTCCTTTAGCATCTGCACCATGGCAAAGCACACAGTTAGTCGGTTCTTTAAAGATTTCCTCGCCTTTAGCAACCATAACCTTATCAAGATCATAACCTTCTTGGTTGCCAGAAATTGACAGTACATACTCAGATACTGCACGTACGCCATTTTCACCGATTTGGTCACGCCATGCCGCCATGCCACCCACTCGACCATTATGTAGGGTAGTCAAGATGTTTGTAGCTTCTCCACCATATAACCAATCGTTATCAGTCAGGTTAGGGTAGCCTGTCGCCCCTTTAGCATTCGAACCATGACAAACGGCACAGTTCTGTAAGAACAGGCGGCTGCCCACTTTTAATGCATTTGGGTTTTCAGAAAGCTTTTCAACAGCAGGCGAGAGCTCTGCAATTTTTTCATCAATTTGAGTTTGTAACCCTGCTGGCGGTGTTTCACTGCGACGCATAGTGGCCTGCATCTCAGAAAGCGTTGCTAAAGTTTTTGACGCATCGCTGGCATCCGCTTTTGCCAAAATGTTTTGCTCAAAGTTCTTAGTGAATACTTTATCATTCTCTTCAAGCTCACTATAAAGCTCGTTGTGAGAGGTCCAAGGAACGGTTTCACCATCAACTTCTACGGTTGTAATACCTTCCCAATGTTTTGGAAACATAGCAGGGAAGAATACCCAATATGCTACGGCCCAGATAATGGAGCCGAAAAATATCACTAACCACCATTTTGGGAGCGGTTTGTCATATTCTTTGATACCATCATAATCATGGCCTGTTGTGCCGTCTTCTTCAACTTCTGGCTTATATTTTAACACCATTAGTAAGACACCGAGGATACCCGCCCAGCACATAAAGCTCAGTACGGTGATCCAAGTACTCCAAAAAAATGTCATCGTTCATCCTTATTGCGCTGCTCTTCAGACACAGGTTTTTCGATCTCGTCATCGAGCGCAAGTTGTGCATCTTCTTCGAAGCGTTTTTTGTTTTTTGGCGAATACGCCCACCATGCAACGCCTACGAAGGCAATAAAGGCAGAAACGGTCGCAATTGTTTGTAATTCACCAATACCCATTAGCGCTGTCCTTCCATTGCGGTACCTAATTGTTGAAGATAGGCAACGACTGCATCAAGCTCAGTAGCACCAAGCACAGCATCGGGCGCTCCTTCAATATCTTCATCGGTATAAGGCACACCAAATTGATCACGGAATAAACGCATTCTAGTCTGTATGTCGCTACCGTTCACTTCGTTAGTCGCAAGCCAAGGAAAACCAGGCATTACAGACTCAGGTACTAATGAACGTGGATCGATAAGATGTTGCTTTTGCCAATCTTCAGAATAACGACCACCAACACGTGCCAAATCTGGCCCAGTACGCTTTGAACCCCATAAGAAAGGGTGATCCCACGTCGATTCAGCAGCACGTGAATACGGCCCATAACGCTCAACTTCAGCACGTAGTGGACGAATCATTTGAGTATGACAAACATGACACCCTTCACGAATATAGATGTCACGACCTTCAAACTCAAGTGCAGTCCAAGGCTCCATAGCAGGTAGGGGAGCGTTCACCCCACCTTCTTCAGCACCTCTATAATCATATATTAATGGTACGATCTCTACTAGTGTTGCAAAGCTAATAGCAATGACGATACCGATGACTAATAAGCCTGTGTTTTTTTCAATAATCTCATGCGGTGTACCAGCCATGATCGCTCCTTATACGTTAGCAGCTGTCGAGGTTTCATCGACACTAGGTTCATGATCAGTCGGGTCAGCGATATCAACAGGTTTGCCTTCTGGCATTTTAAGTGTTTTATACACGTTATATGCCATGACAAACATACCTGATACATATAGCAGACCACCGAACGCACGACCAATATATGGGAAATGCGAGAACTCAACGGTATCAACGAAACTATATACCAAAGTACCATCAGGGTTAGTGGCTAGCCACATCATACCTTGGCCAATACCTGAGATCCACATAGACACGATATAGAAGATAGTCCCTGCAGTAGCTAACCAGAAATGCGTGGTGATTAAGCTGATAGAATACATTTTTGGTTTATTATAAATACGTGGTAATAACACGTATAGCGAACCAATGGTAATCATACCAACCCAGCCAAGTGCCCCTGAGTGAACGTGACCTACTGTCCAATCCGTGTTATGCGATAGCGCATTCACAGTTTTGATGGACATCATTGGGCCTTCGAACGTCGACATGGCATAGAATGACAGTGCCACAATCATAAAGCGAATGATTGGATCGGTACGTAGTTTATCCCAACTGCCTGACAGTGTTAATACCCCGTTAATCATACCACCCCAAGAAGGTGCGAATAGAATAATAGAGAATACCATCGCCAATGACTGCGTCCAATCTGGAATCGCTGAATAATGCAAATGGTGACCACCAGCCCACATATATGAAGCAATCAATGCCCAAAAGTGAACGATAGACAAACGGTAAGAGTAAATAGGACGCCCAATCTGTACTGGAACGAAGTAATACATCATCCCAAGGAAGGCTGCTGTCAGGTAAAACCCTACTGCGTTATGCCCCCACCACCATTGCACCATCGCATCGGTCGCACCGCCAAATAATGAGTAAGACTTAAAGGCACTAACAGGGATGGCCATACTATTTACGATATGAAGTAGTGCAATCGTAATAATAAAGGCAGCAAAGAACCAGTTGGCCACATAAATATGTGAGGTTTTACGTTTGATGAGTGTACCGAAGAAAACGATGGCATAAGAAACCCATACCAAAGCAATCAAGATATCAATTGGCCACTCAAGCTCAGCGTATTCTTTAGTCGAAGTCAAACCTAAAGGTAGGGTAATAACGGCTGATACAATAACCGCTTGCCAACCCCAAAAGGTAAACCAAGCTAAATAAGGGGCAAATAGCCTTGTCTTACAGGTACGCTGGACAATATAGTAAGACGTTGCGAACAGGGCAGAGCCACCGAAAGCAAAAATAACGGCGTTGGTGTGTAGTGGTCTGAGGCGACCAAATGATAGCCATGCGATGTCAAAGTTCAGAGCTGGCCATGCCAACTGTGAAGCAATGAACACACCAATACTCATGCCGACGATGCCCCATATTACTGCCATGATCGTAAAAAATCGTACGATAGTGATTTCATACTCACGGTCAATTGGGGCGACTGCTGTGTTTTGTAAACTCATTGGATGATTCCTTTACAGCCCGAATTATCAACAGAATTAACTAATTCTCCGCGTCATCTGTATCATTAATTTTGATAAACAGATGGTGGTTGCGGCACATGCTATTTTTGATTTACTTATTACAGTCAGGTTATTAACTATCAATCGAAACTTTTATTGTCTATTAGTTGGTACTAATGAACAGAGAGAAGCGTTTCAAATACACGACACTCATAGCTAATCGATAGTAGGATTGTTAATAACACGTTAAAGTGAATAAGAAGATGCGCCGTTTTCGAGCATCAGACATCTAATGAGGCTAAGTATTTATCTTAATTATTACCAAAAACCCGTACTAATGAAGATAGATACCAATATCCATAGGGTCATAAAAAATACATTGACCATAGATGTATGCTAGCGGCGGCTGACAAAAAAACATGTTTACGTAATGTTTAGTTAAAACTCCCGACTCTGTTTAAGGGTATTGTAACGCAAACCTAATAAAATATCATTAAGACTATGCGCTAAAATACAAACTCTTTGGTAAAAATCTCTGCAAACAACTTATCGTTGCTGCGTTATTTGTCTATTTTATACCCAATTTCCCTACTATTCTAGGGGTTAAAAAAAGATACTGTTATCAAGGTAAATGCCCAATTCCTATAAAGGTTTTGTAACAGTATTAGCATTAGTGCTATAAATAGGTTTTACTTATCATTAAGTCGCATCTTATAATGAAGCTAAGTATGATTGATAATAGAGCTTTTATAACACTATTGTTAGTACGTATTTTATGATTCAACCTCTAATCAGGTAAGGCTATGACGTAGCTTTAGCCTTATATAATACCAATTAAGGATAACAATATGGCAGTTTTTTTGACAGACGAATGGTTTGAGCAAGTTGAGCAGATGGGTCAGGAAGCGGGTGAGCTTAACTTACCGCCAGCATTAGATAATATGATTGTTAATTTAAAAGTATCTGATACTGAGCAAGATATCGAAGCTAACTTTGCTAACGGTTTATTGCACCGCGGTCTGAATGATGCGGCGACTACCACACTCTTACTTGATCGCAGTATCTTA
This sequence comes from Psychrobacter sp. AOP3-A1-26, assembly GCF_052378235.1. Lineage (NCBI taxonomy): Bacteria > Pseudomonadati > Pseudomonadota > Gammaproteobacteria > Moraxellales > Moraxellaceae > Psychrobacter > Psychrobacter sp. AOP3-A1-26. The sequence goes on along the minus strand of NZ_JBQSXN010000001.1, from coordinate 106,107 downwards.
CAATCTATCATTACTGATTTTGATACCAATGAAATTATGGGTGCCTTTATGAGTGGTAAAATTCGTGTCGAAGGCGATATGTCACAATTGATGGCGGTACAAACGGCTCGTCCAAGTAGCGAACAAAAAGAACTTTATAGCCGTATTAAGTCAGTAACGACCATGGCGTAATATTTTATTGCCTCGTTTATTCTTAGCTAATTTTAAAAAAGTAGCTAAATGCAAAAGAGCCTTTAATCTTAGATTAGAGGCTCTTTTTATCGATATAGATTTGAAGAATTTTTTAATTAACTGGCTTTTACTTGCTGGGTTATGTTTTCCTGGTTTTCTTTGTAAATGGCTGCTTGTAGCCAAACATTCGCTTGCACATAGTCATGTACCTTAATAGAGGCAGTCTCTGGGGTGTTGAGTGCGCCAATACGCATCACAAATGGGTCGGCATCTTGTTCGCGCAGTGCTACCACATCAAATAAGATGATTGATTTACCATTAAAGACGGTTTCTTGCTTGCCGAGCACCTGACCTTGACACCAAGCTTCATCCTCTTGACCCAAGGTATCGCCAAACAGATAAGCACACATATGACCCAAGTTAATTTCTACTGGTGCCATTTGCGCTTCGGTTTCAGGCTTCCACTCACTGATTTGTTGCTGTAGATCATCGGGGATTTGGCCGTCATTCGCGGCGACGATATCGTTAAAGGCACGATGGTAGCGAATCGACTCTTGGTCTTCTACCATAATTACCTCGTTTTGTTCGCTCAGCTTAAACTCATGGGCCCAAGCGCTAAAATTCACAAAATATGAGGTGTCGCGTTGGTATAAATGGCGATTGGTCGTATACAGCTGATCAAAGGCGTAAATAATACTGCCGTCCGCTGTACGCAAGCGTAATACCGCATCGTGGGAGTTGTCGTTGGCAATGACACGCTCAATTTTACAGTTGAGCCCATAAGGACTATCGACACAAGGGTAGGCGTTGATAAAGCATTCAGGCTTCCCCTCTTTCATGGCCAGGACTTGATTGATATGACAAGGCTGATCTTCAGATAATAACAAGCAGCTATCTTGGGCACTCACATTGGGGTTGAGGCCTTTGGGCATTGCCGCCTGTTCGATCATTTTTTGTAGCCATGCTGGCACGTCATTGCTCATATCATCGGTCAAGATGCGCCAATGATCGGCGTGACCGGCGGTCTGCTCATCGGTCAAAGTGATTTTTGTGGGAGATTGAATGTTTTTATATTGATAATTAATGGTCATGAAAATACTCAAAATTAAGTCAGCGTGAGGTTTAGACCAAAAACTGCTATTGCTGATATACCTTCCCATATTTAACGGTCTTGGTTTTTGATAGCCAGCAATTATTCATCAGTCAAGGGTCAACAAACAACAATGAATGGTTAATGACAATTGTCTTTAGCATACAATATATAGGTATTGACGCAAGCAATAGCAAGTCCTTCATAAAAAATAGTAACAAAACCCAGTTTTTTAGTAAAAAATAACCGCAGTTTTTGCTAATGACTGGCATATATTAGCTAAATTGTGTCAAACTAGCTCCCTTTTGACGGCTGTCTTTGGCTCGTCTGAAACCCTTTTTTTTGTTCGATTTATATGTGAGCGTATCAAGTGCCGCCGTATGAAGCACTTGATACGACTGGTTTTATAGCATATACAAAGTCGCACGTAGATAAGATAAAGAGTTTGAATATGTTTCGTCCTTTAGCGTTATTTATTGGCTTGCGATACACCCGCGCAGAGCGTAGTAATGGTTTTATCTCCTTTATATCGCTGATCTCGATGATTGGTCTGACTCTTGGGGTTGCCGTATTGATTACGGTGCTATCGGTCATGAATGGTTTCGACCGTGAACTAAAAACACGTATTTTGGGTATGGTGCCGCAAGCAACCGTGGTCTCGACTGAGATTATCGATGATTGGAAGCAATTGGCTGATGAAATTAAAGAAGACCCAGAAGTCGCCGCTGTAGCGCCTTTTATCCAGCTGCAAGGTATGCTGACCTCAAATGGTCAGGTCGCAGGGATTATGGTCACAGGCGTCGATCCTGAATACGAAAAAAATGTCTCAATCATCAACGAGCATATGGTCGAAGGTAGCATTGATACGTTGCATAACGGTGATTTCAGTATTGTGCTAGGCGAAGAGATGGTGCAATCTTTGGGGTTGCAGTTGGGTGATAAGGTGACTTTGGTGCTACCGGAAGCCTCTCCATCGCCTGCTGGCGTGATACCACGATTTAAGCGCTTCACCTTGACGGGTATATATACGATCAGTCCTGAGGTAGATAGTCTGATGGCGTTTATCCCGATGGGAGATGCAGCAAAACTGCTACGTCTGCCAGAAGGCGCACAGGGTGTACGTATGAAACTTGTGGATATTTTTAGTGCGCCAATAGCGGCAGAAAAAGCAGCAGCGATCGACCCTGGACGATTGTATCCTAGTAATTGGACACAGACGCATGGCAACTTATTTGGGGCGATTCAAATGGAAAAAGCAATGGTGGGTTTATTGCTATTCTTAATCATCTTGGTCGCCGCCTTTAACATTGTTTCAAGTTTGGTCATGCTGGTCACAGATAAAAAAGCAGACATCGCTATTCTAAAAACCTTTGGCGCCTCGCCGCGTTTGATTACTCAGGTGTTTATGGTGCAGGGTATCGTTATCGGCTTTATCGGTACGATTGCGGGCACGATATTGGGTGTGATATTTGCGCTGACGGTTAGTGATATTTTGGGCTTTATCAACCAGACCTTTGGCCTAAACTTATTTGATGCCTATTTTGTTAACTATCTGCCATCGCAGCTGCGCTTGACCGATGTGGTGTTGATTACGAGCGCCTCATTTATATTGAGCTTCTTGGCCACCATTTATCCAGCACGCCGAGCGGCTAAAATTCAGCCGGCGCAAACGCTACGTTACGAGTAATTAAAGGTATGAATGCCACTATAAATAAAATAAAGGAAGTGCTATGTCTGCGATTTTGAAGGCGACCAATATCAATAAGATATATGATGAAGGGGCGGTCAGTACTCAAGTATTGACCGGCTTAGATTTGAACGTCAATGCTGGGGAGCGCATTGCTATTGTTGGGACTAGTGGTTCAGGGAAAAGCACTTTGTTACACCTACTAGGTGGGCTTGATACGCCAACCAGCGGTGAAGTCTGGTTACATGGCCAGTTATTAAACAATATGAATGAGACTGAACGCGGTGCGATGCGCAATAAATACTTAGGGTTTATTTATCAATTTCACCATTTATTGGCAGAGTTTACCGCCATTGAAAACGTCGCCATGCCATTATTGATGCGCCCAAAAGTATCGACGACTGAAGCGCGTCAACAAGCCATTGATATTTTAACCAGTGTCGGTCTTGAGCATCGTTTGGCACATAGACCGGGTGAGCTATCAGGTGGTGAGCGTCAGCGTGTGGCGATAGCTCGTGCTCTGGTGACTAAGCCATCGCTTATTTTGGCAGATGAGCCAACAGGTAACTTGGATTATGATAACGCCCAAAGTGTTTTTGGGCTGTTAACAGAATTGCAAAACACCATGCAAACCGCTTTACTGATGGTGACTCATGATCGCAATTTAGCCGCACTTGCAGATCGGCAGTTATTATTGCGTAATGGTCATTGGGAACAGTATTAACAACGTTACGCAGCCAAAATAAATACACTGCTGACGGCATAAACAGCAGTGATGATATAGCAGTCTATCCATTGAATAGAGATGAGGATTATGGACAAAAACGAAGACCCGATTGCCGCCTTTGGTAGTGCCGAAGAAGGCAATGAGCCACTCAAGCCCTATATGGATCCGACGTTGTTCGATACGATTGATAAACAAGCACAAATAGATCTGCTTACGCCAGTTTTTGATGCGATCACCTTAGCCGGTGTTGATTACGATTTAAAGGCTCAAGACAGCGCGACGGGTAAGCGCTACACGTTACTCAAAAACGAAGAAGTGATTGGTGTGTTTATAATGGAAGAGAAGCTTACTGAACATATTCTTGAAGCGATGGAAAAAAATAGCGAAGACGATTGAGAGCGCTGTGCTGTGTTACATATTTTTTGGAGGAGTGTCTTAACGTTTAGGCGGTTTATCAGCTGCATTATTGGACTGGCGTTTTTGCCAGCTGGTGATGGTTTTATAGCGCCATATGGCTTTGAACGCTAAGCCGCATATAATGCTACTGATAACTGCCAAGATAGTTAAACCCAAACAAAAAGCAGTAATCGATACTGTGCCTTTATAAGTAATGAATGGATTGGCACCATCGGATACAATCCACAAACTAAAGTCAGAAATCATTCTACCGATAACCCGCAAGCTAATCATCGGCACGTCAAGAATTTTGGCGCCGATATAATACCCTGCATAAAACACAGGCAGTGTGGTTATCGGGTTGGTAATCCAAGTCAAACCAAGTGCCATTGGTACGTTAGCACGGAAAATAAGGGCGCCGATCAATGCCAATAACATCTGTCCAGGTAATGGGAAAAATGCACTAAGCACACCAATATATACCGCTTTATTTAGGCTATGACGATTAAAATGCCATAATCGTGGATCAGCCAAATGCGGTGCAAACAATTTTAAGGTGCGGCTTTCTAAGATTTTCTCTGGGGTAGGAAGCAGGTCTTTGAGACGTTTTTGGGGCACAGGATCGCCTTTAATCGTTAACTACAGTCCGCTCAAGCGCATTGATGGGCTGGTATAAAGTGAGGTTAGTAATAAAAAGCACTAATAAAAATATATGGAATGAGGATATTAGATAATCGTCGTTCAATATCTTTAATCAGTATAGGGTAATAATGATATAAATGCTATTGCACAAGGGGTGAGTTGCTAGTGTACTGGTTAATTGGTAGCTTAATTATTGTCGCTATGATGGGCGTTTTGGCAGTCGCGGATAATACGGCGTTGCCAACTCATTCGTTCCTGTTGGATATTAATAATAGCTTCTCTTTAGCATTAATTATTTTTGCCATTATATTGATCGTGATTGCCCAGTTTAAAATACCATCAGTACATATCAATAATACTGCTCAAAACCCTTCTAGCCATTGCCCTCGTAGCGCTAAACCTTCATTTCGCATTATATATTATTTGTCATTTTCTATATTAGCAATTGGGCTAATTATAGGAAGTGCAGTGCAAGCGTTGGTTAGCCATCAACATGCAGAAGCTGCAGCAATCTCTGAGCCTATGCGGGTACAAGCACTAGTGACTATCGAGGGGGTGAGTGATAGTGTCTATGATGCCAGCACAGAAAGTGGTTATCGACAAGTTGCTACTATTAGCCATATAACGCCCTTAGTGTCTAAGCTTACAGCGCAAGATTTAGATAATAGTAAGGTTAATTATTTAGAAGATGATAAAAATAGCCTAAGCAGTATCGACTTAAATAATCAAAACTCAGATACAAAAAAATTAAATACGGCCACTCTAACTCATAATAACAATCAAAACGTCAAATACCGTATATTGCTCAATGCTTATCCAAAGCATTCATCAAAGTCAGCTTCTCAAACTCCTTCTGGTAATAGCGAATTTACCAATTTAAATTATTTACAGCCTGGTGATCAGCTATTTATGAGTCTGACGCTGGCGCCGCTTGAGAGCTCTGAGCAAGCAATAAATAACCCGTCTGGCTTTGACAGCTATCGTTGGTTGCGAGGTCGTCATATCGATGGGGTCGCAAATATACTGGCTACCAGCGCATCGACTATTCCTAATACCGAGTCATTAGATCTGACCGCTTCTTCTGACTCATATTTTCAGCGTTTTCGTACCTATATTGACCAAGGACGTTGGCAGTTACGGCAGCATTTTCATAAGGGTTGGGAAGAAAAGACCACCGCACAGCAACAAGCTAAGGCAGTGACATTAAGCTTGCTTACAGGTGACCGCAGTTTAATCAACCGTGACACCAAAGATTTATACCAATTGGCGGGTATCTCACATCTACTTGCTATCTCAGGGACGCATGTATTGTTTTTAGCGATTATGCTATCCGGCACAGTCGTCTCGTTTTTTGATCGGCTATGGCCAGTATTTTACCGTCATATTCCGCGCTGGCAAGTACGCTGGTGGGTGATGATTGGTGCTGCTTTTATTTATGCGCTATTTACTGGCTTTGATGTGCCTGCTGCTCGTACCGCATGGATGTTATTAGCGATAGGTTTGGTGCGTTTAACGTTATTGCCTGTCGGTACGATGCGTGTATTGTTTGCGCTGGCTATACTGATGGCATGGCTCGATCCGTATGTATTATGGCAGGCTGGTTATTGGCTATCCTTTATTGCAGTGGCGCTATTACTCAAGTATGACGACAGCTCCTATCGGTATAGGCAATCCTCTTTACCTCATAAAAACAATTCTGATAAAGCGAGTGTGATCAATACTGTGTCACAGCACCTTTGGATAATAAGTAGACGGGTATTTAAACTCCAGTTTTGGCTATTTCTCACTTTATTACCTGTTACTTTATTACTGTTTGGCAAAGCATCATTGTGGGGTCTGGTTATTAACTTATTTGCCATTGGATTGTTTGGTTGGGTCATCGTGCCGCTTAATCTATTGGCAGGACTTTGTTATCTTTTATCACCTACTATCGCTGATAGTATTTGGCAGCTTGTCAGTGCACTCGTCGCCGGCTTGCATAAGCTGATGACGTGGTTGACCTCATTACCCGCATTGTCAGAAGCATGGCTTTATACACCAGTAAACATCGCCATATTGTTCATGGCCTTGCTGAGTATATTGCCGTGGTTATTACCCCGAGGGTTTGTCAACCGTTGGCTGGCACTTCCACCGTTAACCTTATTGATGATGACGGTATATGCCAATCAGCAGTCGCTAGCAGCGACACCGACTTTATATATTTTGCCAACGGGCGATCGATATATAAGTGCCGCTTTGTTGCAATATCCTGTTAATAATAAAGCCACTATTAAAAGTCATGATAATCCGTCGTCAGCGACAAATACAAACAAGGAAAATGTCAGTTGGCTACTGTTAACCGATCACAGAGATAGCTCCACAAGGACCATGCCAAGTCGTCTAACGGCCGCGCAGTTTTCTATAATGTTGGAACAGCAATTAGGCAGCTTATCCGTTGATAGGTTACAAGGCATCATCGTACAGAGCAGTAGTGCTGGTTTGACGGATACGCTCGCTGGTAATGATAACCAGAACCATGACTCTAATTTTAAACTCAAAAATTCTGAATTATTACCCATGACCGTGGCGCAGTTAAATCAGCGTTTACCCATTAGTCAATATTGGCAAGCAGGGCGTTCAGATCGTTGGCCTGCATTGCAGCGAGCGTATAAAGTCGCCAGCTCATCTACCAGTAAGGCAGACATAAGCGTGCAACGTTGTGAGCAAGGCAAACGCTGGCAGTTAACCAATGGTGAGTTGTCCATACAAGCGCTGACGGATTGGAGTAAAGTGGGCGACGCCAGCGTGTGGGACTGTACGGTGGTGATCGATAGCCGCTTACCCTTACGCGTGCTAACATACAATGCGGCTGATCCGCTCAAATCATTACCGGTATCTGGGCAGACCCTCACGTCGAATAGCCAATTACCCGTTCAACAAACTGACGCTGCAAAATCACGGATTATCTTAAATGCCGATACGCATCAGCGCCTTTGGCAAATGTGGGAATTGCTGTGTTCAGTACAGCCCTATAATACATCTAAGTCTGGTAGTGTCCTTGAGCAAGCGACCACATTTAATAATGTCACATGGCTTGGACATAGCACATCGCATATAACGGCTGATGTGCTCAATCGTCAAAAAGTAAACCAGACCATAACCTACGATGATAAGGGTTTAGAGGCGGCGTGGTCTTTCAATGCTACGGTCGATGCTGTCGATATTGAGCCCTAAAATTTTTGCTTATATTATAAGCGTTACAATATAGTGATATTTCACAGTTATACTAGGGGCTGTATAGAATTCAGCTAAGGAACTGACAGAGACTATTTTTTAGGCAATTCGACGCCAAAAATAGTAAGTTTAGTTATTCTAAGCGCGATAGTTTTGGCTATGAAGTGGCAAAAAATAGTCCTGTTCCTTCGGACTGATGCTAAAATCGCCCCAGACGTTGTTGTAAATCTAGCTAAGGTCTCGACATTACCTTCGATTTACGCCTAGTCTGGAATTATTTTAGCGATCAGCAGTCCTAATAGATGAATTCTATACAGCCCCTATTGAACCATGATTAAAATACCACCATACTTAGCAACCTATTAATATAGATGGCCGTTATGGTGTGAAAGTATTTCAATATATAAGCATTAAATATAAGCACTAAATATATAGATATCTAAAGTGAAAACCAGCGTCTTACGGCGTCTATATTTTATATCGTTTCTTTTATCGTTTTAGATTGTTTCTGACTTAGGAAGTTATATGCCCAACTGGCCACCAGACCCTAACAAACGTCCTGATAATTCGCCAAATCAGCCAGCGCCGATGCAGCCACCAAGCCAGCCAACTGGACAAGAATGGCGACTGCTAGAAAACACCTTATTGGCGAGCGTGGTCGAACAACGCCGCTCGCGTCGTTGGGGTATCTTTTTTAAACTTTTGACCTTTGGTTATATTTTATTGATATTTTTGACCCTTGGTCGTGGGTGCAGTACCAAAGCACCCACGGGTCTAGATGGTGTCGACACCAGTAAGCCTCATTTGGCAGTGGTTGAGCTTCAAGGGACGATTAGTAGCGGTGATGTTGCCAATGCTTATGATGTCAACGAAGCCTTAACGCGTGCTTTTAAAAATAAAAACTCAAAAGCGGTGGCGTTAGATATTAACTCACCTGGCGGCTCGCCCGTACAGTCTGATGAAATTTGGCAGACGATGATAGATTTGCGCCAAGAGTATCCAGACAAAAAGCTTTACGCAGTGATTGGTGATATTGGTGCATCGGGTGCTTATTATATTGCTTCTGCAGCGGATGAGATTTATGTCAATCCATCAAGTTTGGTCGGCTCTATTGGTGTGATTATGCCAAGCTATAATATCAAAGGCTTAATGGACAAGGTTGGTGTCGAAGATCGCACCATTACTGCTGGTGAGTATAAAGACATCTTAAGCTTGTCACGTCCATTGACTGATTATGAAGAAAGTCATGTCGAAAAAGTACTGGCCAATACGCATAAACACTTTATCGATGCAGTCAAAGAAGGTCGCGGTGACCGTTTAAAAAACCCTGAACAAAACAAATTGTTTTCAGGATTGTTCTGGACAGGTGAGCAGTCTATTGAATTAGGGCTGGCAGATAAAAAAGGCAGTATCGCAAGCCTAGAGAAGCAATTAGAGCTTAATAGTGTGGTGAATTATAGCCCAACAGATCCGTTCCAGTTATTTATGGACCGCTTTGCCGTTAAGTTGGGTGCAGGCGTTGGCTCAAGCATCAATCTCGATGTGTTGCCCCAAGAAGAGGGTAACGCGCAGATGCGTTAAGTGTTTTATGTTTTAGATTTACTGTGTATGATTGTTAAGGCTGAGTATATGACTATGCTCAGCCTTAACTATATGTAAGATTCAATGATTATAAAAAACGTCCTAAATAACTATTTAAATCGATGAGAGCCTGTTATGAGTGATGAAATCAATTTGAACACCTTTGCTGCTTTGCCTGTTTCTAAAATAACAAATAAGCCTGTCCTACATTTTGCCCATGCTAATGGTATGCCAAGTGCAGTCTACCAGCCATTTTTTGAGAGGTTAGCAGAATTTTTTACTATTGAATATATTGCAATGTTGGGTGCGACACCTGATTATCCAGTGGATGACCATTGGCGTCGTCTCACACAACAGATTATTGATAGTGTGAGGAATGCCTGCGAAAAGCATGGTGTAAAGCAAGTAGTAGCAGTGGGGCACTCGCTTGGTGCGATGTGTACTTTACAGGCGCTGTATCGCGCACCAGAGTGTTTTTCCCAAGCGGTGCTCATGGATCCACCTTGGATTTATGGCAAGGTCAGCTTATTTTGGCACCTTGCCAAAACGGTAGACAGATTACCTATGATGAATAACCGCTTGATGGACAAACTATCACCAGCTGGTATCTCTAAACATCGCCGTGACGTTTGGGATAGTCGCTCAGATGCGTATGAAAAGATGCGGCATAAAGGATTTTTCAAAAACTTTGATGAGCGCAGTTTTCAAGGCTATATCGAGCACGGGTTACATGAACGTGCGGATGGCAAAGTGACATTGGCCATCCCGAAAGCCAGTGAGGTGGAAGTTTTTCGAACCAATCCCTCTTGGTATTGGCTCGCACCGAACCGTGGCCCTAAGGTTCCTGTGACCTTGATCATAGGTCAAGACAGTGTGTTTTTAAAACGCCAGTTTCCGCAACAAATACAGTCGCGTTTGGGTATTCCTTATAAGACTCATGCAGGTGGCCATATGTTCCCGCTCGAGCATCCAGAATCGGTCGCGTTGCAAGTGTTGACCTTGATTGAGCAGCAATTGCCAAAATAACCACTGATTATTATTTATACCAAACCCAAAAAGTACGATTAGCCGTGTCAAACTTGTTTAGTCTACAGTGCGTAGCACTTGCACTCGTTTTCCTTGCTACTCTAATTTTTGTGAATGGTATTACTTCAGTGTTATCTATATCCACGACAGATGTGAGCTGACAGAATATCCGTTTGAGTAACGACTCTATGCTAAAAAATGCTACTGGTTCGCACCATTTTACTCCGCAGCCTAAGCGCACCCCGCTGTTTTCACGATTGGGTGCGTTTCTACTGATCATCGGAATGCTGATAGCGTTTTTTATCAGCCAGTTGCTCGGCGTTTATGTCGCTGGCAAGCTAGTATTACCCGCTGCTAAAAACGCTACCGTAGGCGATATCTTCTTTTTTGGCAGTAGTGATGGCACGGTTGTAAGCCTGTCTATTATCATAGGCTGCGTGCTATTAGTAGCTATCAGCGTTTTAATTATTGGTTTAAAAGGGGGCAATAGCCGCCGGTATTTAGCGCTAAAGCCGTTCTCATTTACTGTAGGCATGGGGATGCTTGGGCTGCTATTAATATTTATGATTGGCAGTCAGGCGTTGACGTATTTACTGGATGAAGCACCGCTGTTGTTCGTAGATCCATTGTATGAATCTGTCAGCTCAGTATGGCTGCTGGTCTTCGCGATGGTGATTGTTGCGCCTTTATATGAAGAGTTGATATTTCGCGGACTATTGTGGTCAGCGATTGCCGAGCAATTCGCCTCGCCATCTGACTCTTCATCTAAATTGCCACTTAAATCAAAGCATCGAGGCGCAATAGTAGCAAGTGTCGTCACCAGTTTGATATTTGCGGTGATTCATGTGCAGTATGGTATCTATGAGATTAGCACCATTGTGGTATTGGCATTGATATTCTGTTACGCACGTTTCAAATCAGGCTCGTTATTACTGCCGATATTATTACACATCATTAATAATGGCGCGGCGATGGCGCAGTATCTTGCGCAAGTGGCTTAAATAAATAACGACTATTTCTAACTTTCAGCATATTACTATAGCCGTTGTCATGATGAGCAGGGCTGACTATTATTTGGGACGGACTATAGATTCAATTATGCATCAGGATTTAATAGTAGAACTTCATCCGCCGCGCGTTTGATATCGTCAATCGTTAACTGAGGCTTGCCACTCAAAGCCTGTCGCCATTTACGGGCGCCCATCAATCCCTGAAACAATCCTAAATAGTGCCTAGTCATTGTGGGTAGTGCCTCACCTTTAGCCATTTGCTCTTCTAAGTAGGGATAAAGTTGCGTTAGGATTTCTGAGCGCTTAGGAGCGGGTTTACCCCATAAACTATTAGACTCTGCCAATAGGTAAGGGTTGTGATAAAACGCGCGTCCAATCATCACGCCGTCGATATGCTGTAAGTGGGCTTCAATATCAGCAATGGTTTCTATGCCGCCATTAATCTCGATATCAAGCGCGGGAAAATCTTGCTTGAGGCGGTAAACGTCATTATAACGTAACGGTGGTATGTCGCGATTTTGTTTGGGACTCAATCCCTGCAACCATGCCGTACGTGCATGAACAATAAAGCGCGTGCATCCAGCAGCAGCGACTTTCTGTACAAAGTCTACCATAAACTCATAGCTGTCAAAGTCATCGATTCCGATGCGGTGTTTGACTGTGACGGGAATATCGACTGCCGCTTGCATGTGTTTGACCAAGTCAGCGACAGTATTGGGCTCTGCCATTAAGCAAGCGCCTATTTTATTGTGCTGCACGCGATCAGAGGGGCAGCCAACATTGATATTGACTTCGTCATAGCCGTACTGCTGAGCGAATTCAGCGCACTGGGTCATCTCTGTAATATCTGCACCACCGAGTTGCAGCACCAGTGGATGCTCGAGCGTATCAAAACGCAGATGCCGCGCGCGATTGCCATGAATGAGCGCGCCAGTACTAATCATCTCGGTATATAAATAGACATACGGATTAAATAACCGTGCGAAATAACGGTAATCCGTCGTTGTCCAATCGATCATGGGGGCTACAGAGAGTCTTTTGTTGGTCATATCAACCATGGTGGTTAAGCCTTAATCTTTGAGGTTTTTTAGAGAAAGTATTTTAATCTGTCAGGGTGCTAGTTGGTGACACATCCTAAATGACATGATCGATTTTTTTAAATTCGGGTAAGTTGTAAAAATATATCCCCATGATGATACCGATAAAGCCAATGAAAGCGATATACAAAGCGGGTGAGAAACTTACATATAACGTGGCATAACCAAGTCCAAAAGGTACTAACACCCCCACAATACCATAGGCCACATTATAACAAAATGCCATTCCCGTTAATCGTACGTTAGTCGGAAATAACTGCACGATGATGGCAGGTATCATGCCAACGATGCCCGCACAAAAACCTAAAAGCGCGTACATAATGAGGATATAGTCAGCGCCTGACTGTAGATGGTAAAAAAAGGCAAGCATCTGCGCAATCAGTAAGATAGAACCTATTGTTAAAATCTTACCAAAATTTTGATGATTGGATATGATGCCATAAAACACACAGCCAAAAATCATAAATACGACACCCAGACTGTGTGAAAATCCAAATAAATCATTGTTTAAATTAAATTGTAATTCAATCAAATCAGGCAGTAAAAGCACGATCACGGTCGTTATGCTAGAAATAATTAGGGTAAGTAGCATACCGATAAATAGTGAATGCTTACAGTGCTTAAAAAGCAGAGTAAATGGCTTGATAACATACTCACTCGGTTTTACATTTTTCATCTCAATAAAAAATGGCGATTCCTCTATCCATCGCCAGGTCAATAACGGCAAAAGACTCAATATGGCCGCGATGAAAAACGGTATGCGGCAACCATAGTCAGCCAACTGCCCCGTGCTCATAGAGTTGCTTAGCCACAGAAAAAAAGCATTAGAGAATAGGACGCCAACATAGAAACTGGCAGTGACATAGCTACAGCCCACAGATAAGTACAGCCGTGGCACATGCTCTGCCACAAACACCCAAGCGAGTGGTACATAAACTCCAAACGCCATCCCTTGTATCAGCCGTAACACAATAAATAATACTGGCGCCATCAATCCCCATTGTGCGTAAGTCGGCAAGCAAGCCATCGCTAATAAGCTGGCTGCAGTGACCAGTATGCTAAATAATAGCATGGGTTTTCGGCCCTTAATATCTCCATAACGACCAAATATAATGCCACCAACAGGACGTGCCAAATAACCAATCACAAAAAGCCCAAGCCCTTGCATTTTTGTCATAGCAGGGTTGATATTCGCGGGGAAAAAATTTGCAGCCACAATATCCGAAAGATATAGATAGATCAAAAAATCAAAAAATGCGACAGCGCTGCTAAAACAGATAAACAGTACAGTGTTTCTGTCTTTAGAAGACATGAGTGCGTATTGGGAGCGAGAGGGCATAATAGGTTGCACATCCACATATGAAAGTGTTCATTAAAACGGTTGGTATTTCAAGAGCCGTTTATAATAGAAAACGACAAATCAGTATCAACTAATACTGATTTGTCGGAACAGTAAATTTAAGTATTTAGATTTAAAAGGGTGTTGATATAAGCTGTTTGGCTTATTAGAGTTTGCATTAAACATCCGAGCGCATTGAGTGTTGCTTAGTACCGCCAATAGCGCTGGGTTTATTTTATATGGGACTGTCTATTATAACAGCCAGTCAATCGGTAGCCATGACATAATGGTAAGCCAAACATGGTCGCTCATATCGACCCGTGGTTCAGAGTCATAAACCACTTTTTTATTATCTTCTACGGTATGCCATTGCAATTTACCATTGTCTGACAATTTAACTTCATAAGCCTGAGTCAACAAATCATCGCTGAGCGCATTATGCAACTGTCCTGCCAGCTCATCATCATTGATAATCACACCCATTTCGGTATTAATATTAGCGGAGCGAGGGTCGACATTATATGAGCCAATGAATACTTGGTAGTCATCAACGGCAAATGCTTTCGCATGTAGACTGGTTGAAGACTGACTACGGGCTTTCCATAGCTTGTTTTCGCGCTTTTCTTCAGAAGCGGTCGATTTTAACTCGTATATTTTTACCCCTGCGCGCAGTAGGTAAGGACGCCATTGACTATAGCCAGAATGCACCGCGGTCACATCGGTGGCATCAAACGAGTTGGTCAAGATTTTGATGTCGATACCAGATTCTGCCAATGCTACTAGTGTATTGACACCGTCTTTGGTCGGTACAAAGTAAGAGGAGATAATAGTCAGTTTTTTTGACGGACTACCTAACAAAGTACGTAGTTGATGTACCAAGTTGGTGTCAGATGGCACGGTTTTGGTTAATTTGCCCACATCATCACTCAAAAACTGCATGTCTGTCCAGCGGAAGGGCACGCGTTTATGGACTAGATCGCTGTCTATCGTAGAATCTTCAACAGCGGCTTTATAGACAGTCAGACTGCTGTTGTCATTATTTTTTTCGTCCTGTCCAAGCTTATCTAATGCCTCTAAGAAGTCAGGATTTTCTTCATTCTCAAGGGTCACTAAGGTTTCGATGTCGAATGACAAGGGTGATGACCAATAGCTTGCAAAGCTATTGTCGATGTCTGCGACTACTTTACCAATAAGTAAAACATCCAAATCTGCAAATTGGCTATTTTTATCGTTACTTAGGTATTCATTACCAATATTGCGCCCACCAATGATGGTGATTTGCTTATCAAAGGTCATACTTTTATTGTGCATACGGCGATTGATACGCGGCAAGCCTGTGAGGTAGTTCAACGTTTGAAACCGACGGTGCATCAAAGGGTTGATGATACGCACGGCGATATTGGGATGGCTTGCAAAGCGTAATAAATGCTGATCAAATTTGGCATTGTTATTAAAATCATCCAATAACAGTCGCACGATAATCCCGCGCTCAGCAGCTTCCCACAAGTCTTTCAATAGTAGCTGACCAGCTTGGTCGTCATGCCAAATATAATACTGTGCATCGATATTGCGTGTGGCCATATCTGTCAAGATACTGCGCGAAGCAAAGGCGTTGGCTCCAGTCACGATTGGATGATAGCCTGACAAATCAGGGTGGATATCGTTTTGTTCGCTTATGGCCGCTACCAAATCAATATTATTGATCTTGGATTTTTTACTTTGTCCGGTTTTTTGGCTGTTTTCTGATTGAGTGCTTTCTGAATTATATAATGCATTTACTCGCGCTGATAACGCTTGGCTCTCAGGCAGATGTGGCTGCTTGGGTAAAATTTGACAGCCAGTCATTCCTAAGGAAAGTCCAATCGCTAGAGTTAGCGATAGTTTTCTAGGGTTTAGAGTCAATGTCGACATAACGCGGTTACCTCAAAGAGTATCAGCAGTGCTTATTAATGGATATTCAACACACCCTAGTGTTTGTGTCGTTTTTTATTATAGATATAAGAGGTATAATAAAACTGCCTGCAGAGAAAATCAGTGCTGGCAAGCTTAGCAGGTGTTGGCACATCTGCCTATTATAAATACGTTAATTTTATTATGGACAGCTTTAGGTTTTCGCTTTAAGCTAATCCTGATTTATTAATAGTTCGCATAGTGACTCAACAAAATAACACTCTGTATTTAAAAATAAATTAGGGTAATCACACGATCACTGCATTTTAGATGACAATGCTAGGTTAGGAAAATAGCTAATTTGCGGCTTAATAAATTATGATTGAAGGATAAGGGGATGATGGCTTATCAATTAGACGGAGGTTTATCTGCAATCAAGTTATGTTTAGCGGTTCTTCCAGTAGTGTTGATATCGGCGTGCGCTTTAAAAACGGAGGTGCCTCCGGTCAATCCTAATCCTACTGACGAAATAATTATTTATGGCTCTCTACCCTCAGATGAAACGTTAGACTTACAGATGACAATGCGCTTTGAATCGGAAAGTAGATTTTGTGGAAACTACGTAGACATTTCACATGTGTATCAACTTAGCGAAATGTTGAAGATCAATGTAGAAAAGACTGCAAATCAATACCAAGCACATTTCTTTCGCGATGCCCTTAGTAAAGGTAAGTGTGATTGGTCATTGATCTATGTGACAGCCGAGTTGACCCATAAGGATGGTGGAAGCGATACGCGCAGGTTTTACAACGCCACTCCTAAGGACTTGGCTACTAAGCATTATGCCAGTAACATGCATAACGAAGAAGACTACCTGCTCGAAATAGAGTGTGATGCCAAACCTAGTAACCCATCAGGCAGCAACAGCGAGGGTGAAGCGGCAGCTCAGAAAGTTTTAGATTGCAGCAATGGTCGAGGAATGTTCTTGATGCCTGGAATCCAAAAGTACCACGTCGATTATAATTACACTGGTCACGGAGCTTTTTGAATTCGGGCAGTGAACTCAGGCCTTGAATTCAGAAATAGCATAAAGCTAGGATGTTTTGTTTCGATCAATTATTTCGGAGTACAAATCTAAAGATAACAAAATATCAGTTAATATTAAGCCTAATGAGGTTTATAAATAGCGACATGATATTATAAAACAGCATTCAATTCCCTAAATTAATTATTGGTAAAAAGAAATAAAAATATTTTTAATGCAGTTAAAATTAACGGTAATGGATTAGTTATGAGTAAGTCGCAAGTGCAAGAAGATAGCAGTTTAGATCCAAACTGGCGCAACGATGCCCTAGATTTAGGGCTTGATTATGGCATGCAAACCATCGCCGTACGGGCAGGACAGCATCGTACTGATGAAGGTGAGCATTCAGAGCCTATTTTTACCACCAGCTCTTATGTTTACCATTCGGCGGCTGATGCCGCAGCGCATTTTGATGGCACCAAAACGGGCAACGTCTACTCGCGTCATACCAATCCCAGTGTACGCACCTTTGAGCGTCGCTTAGCTGCCCTTGAAAATGGTGCACGCGCGGTGGCGACAGCTTCGGGTATGGGTGCGATTTTGACCATGTGTTTGGCGTATCTAAAAGCAGGCGACCATCTGCTTGCAGCCAATCAGCTATTTGGCTCATCTATCGGTCTGTTTAACAATTACATGGCCAAATTTGACGTTGAGGTCAGTTATGTTGATTGCTTCGATAATGAGGCATGGGCAAATGCAGTTCAGCCCAATACCAAAGTGATTTATTGCGAAAGCCCCAGCAATCCGTTGGCGCAGATTTGTGACATCGGTTATCTAAGCGAGCTGTGTAAAGCCAATGACATACTACTGGTAGTCGATAATTGCTTTGCTACGCCAGCCTTGCAGCGTCCGCTTGATTTGGGTGCAGATGTAGTGATTCACTCTGCGACCAAGTATTTAGACGGGCAAGGGCGAGTATTAGGCGGTGCGTTGGTCGGCAGTGACAAGCTGATGCAAGAGGCATTTACCGTTGTCCGCTCAGGTGGCATCAGTATGAGCCCCTTTAATGCTTGGGTCTTCACCAAGGGGCTAGAAACGCTCAAGTTACGTATGCAAGCGCATTGTCAAAATGCCAATCAAGTGGCGGAGTTTTTGGTCAATCATCCCAAGGTCAGTACGGTGCATTTCTCAGGGTTGAGCGACCATCCTTCTCATAATCTTGCTACCCGCCAGCATCATATGAAAGGGGGTTATGGTGCTATCATGGGTTTTGAAGTGAAATCGTCTGCCAGTCTTGATTCAAAAGCCGCTGCTTGGCATGTGATTGATTCGACGCAAATGGTTTCTATCACCAATAATTTGGGTGATGCCAAAACCACGGTTACTCATCCTGCGACCACCACTCACTTTCGCCTGACGCCTGAAGCGCGAGCTGAGGCAGGCGTTAAAGATGGGCTTATCCGTCTATCGGTCGGTTTGGAAGATGTAGAGGATATCATTAAAGATTTGGCGCGCGGTTTAGACAGTTTGTAAAGATAACGGTATAATCACTACCAACGCATACATTTTACGTTGTCAAACACCACTTACCATTATAAAGACAAAGAGGCAGTTATGAATATTCAAGCATTAATGCAACAAGCCCAAACGATGCAAAAGAAAGTCGAAACAAACGTCGAAAATGCCAAAAAAGAGCTGGGCAATAAAGAAGTGCAAGCCGAAGCGGGCAGTGGTCTGGTCAAAGTGACTATGACAGGTCGCCATGTGGTCAAGCGTTTGACTATCGATCCAAGCTTATTGGAAGATGAGCCTGACATGATCGAAGATTTAATCGCAGCCGCTATCAATGATGCTGTGCGCCAGGCAGACGAGCTTTATGAAGAAACGATGGCTGGTGCTACCTCGGGTATGGGTCTGCCACCAGGTATGCAAGGTATGTTCTAATATCTGCCATAATATCTGTCCCAAAAATAAGTTAACGCTTAGCTATTCAGACTGGTCAGACTCGTTAGACCTACGAAGATAAAACTAGCACTCGTCTTTCTCGTTATCTTGAACTTTTGGCATTGATATACAGCTGGTTTTATATTTAGTTGACTGTATGTTATCTGACTGTAAGATCTAATGAATGGGGTTGTTATCAACACGATACGACCCCATTTTTATAGCTACTGTTTTTTAAATTAAGTTAAATAAAGGAAGACACTTTGCTGACAGCCAAATTTGATCAGCTGGTCAAACAGCTGCGTATTTTGCCGGGTGTGGGACAAAAGAGCGCCCAACGGATGGCGCTTCATCTGCTAAGTAAAAAGCGCCCTCAGGGCATGGCGCTCGCGCAAGCGCTTGATGAAGCGATGCGTGATATCGTTGAATGCCAGCGTTGCCATAGCTTTAGCGATGACGCTGTCTGCCCGCTGTGTCAAGATCCAAGGCGTGATGATAGGTTATTATGCGTGGTTGAAACCGCAGCAGACGTCATGGCTATTGAACAAACTGCGGGTTACCGTGGACGCTATTTTGTCTTAGGTGGCCATTTATCACCGATTGATGGGATTAGTGCCGACGACTTAAATATCGATCAGCTGGTTTGGCGAGTGAAGCAAGAGCCCGTTGAAGAGTTGATACTGGCAACGGGTACCACCGTCGAAGGGCAAACTACCGCACACTTTATCAGTGAAGCGGTCAATCGTCATGTCAATAAAGTGACGCGCTTAGCACAAGGTGTGCCGATGGGTGGTGAGCTTGAATACCTCGATAGTATGACCCTTGGGCAAGCCATGCAAAACCGCTCCTTTTTATAGCTTTGTTATAACTTGCTTATAAAAGCCAAGTCTTGCCCATTTTTTTATGGGATTGTTATAATTGTTTTAGTAGTGTTTTATCATTATTATTTTCGTCTCTCATTTTATTAAGACGCGGTTTAGCGTTTTATTTTCTCTTATTTATGCAGGTATCTGCCCGTGTCAAACATTGCTTCAAATGCTTCCACCGATTCAAACCCTCAAAATAGTTCTGCGGTTACTGATGGTGTGTCAACGCACTCAGTCAATCATGCTATGGCGTCAGCGGAGTTGCCGTCCGAACCAGATATCGATGCACTATTAGATAGTGCCGATGAGGTTGCTGTTACTTGGGTACGTGAGCAAAGTAGCTTGGACGAAGTGATTGCAGCATTAGCCGCTTGCGGGCGTGTGGCATTAGATACCGAGTTTATCAAGCGCGATACTTATTATCCACGTTTGGCGCTGGTGCAGCTGAATACTGGCGATCATGTATATCTATTAGATGCACCGCAGCTGCAACTGGCTGAACTGTGGCAAGCGCTCAGTGAAGTGGATGTGGCCATTTGGCATGCATGTGGTGAAGATTTGGGTATTTTTTATCTGTTGTCTGGTTGTCCGCCCTTGACCAATATTTTTGATACCCAAATCGCCCTGTCGTATTTGACGGGACAATTGCAAATGGGCTATCAGCAAGCGCTTGATGACCAATTGGACATGCATATCGATAAAGAGCAAAGCCAGTCAGATTGGCTAAAGCGTCCGCTATCAGACGAACAAGAGCAATACGCGATAGACGATGTGCGTTTTTTGCCAGCACTCTATTTAAGTCTTGAGTACGAGCTAAAAAAGCAAGGTTTGTACGATTATATATGGGCGGACTGCCAGCTTTATGCCAGTGATTTATATGATGCTCAGCATGTTGAAGACGACGCAATGTATCTTACAATGGCAGATTATCGTTATACTTCTGAGCAAATGGCGATATTGCAAGCGGTGGCAACATGGCGAGAGGCGCTGGCACGTGCGACCAATCAGCCACGTACTTTTGTGATTAAAAAACAAGCGGTACGCGAAATCATCACTGAAAAACCAAATAGCATGCGAGAGTTGGCACATAAAACCACGATGCACCGTAGTATGTTGCGACTGTATGGTGAAGAATTGCTCAAGGTCATAAAAGATGCCAAAAACCTTCACCCTGCTGAACATCCAGCTTGTTTATTACCACCGTATCGTTCGAAAAACAAAGTCCTATCAAAAGCCGTGCAACAAGCGATCGATGAGCAAGCAGAAGTTATTGGCGTACCTGCCAACGTATTGATGCGTAAAAAATGGCTGGGGCAGCTTTATGAGATTATTGCATTTGATAAAGACTTAAGCGAGATGCCAGAGGGCTTAAAAGGCTGGCGCAACGACTGGGTTATGCATACCTTGATTCCTGTTATCACAGCCCATAAAATCGAGTTACAACAAGGCATGGGGATTAACGTTTAAAATAATATATAGTGAGTTTTCAATAAAAATCTGACTATATTAACGTCGAAACTGTCCATGTTGTAAAAAGTGAGCCGTTTGCTTGGCCACTGTTTTATCGACCAGCATCCCAGTATGCGAGACTGGTAAAATAATGTGATCAGTGGCTGACTTTATTTTAGTTTCTTCTACATATACCGTGCCATCGTGTAGCAGGTGTTCTGCTGATGGTATGTTATCTGCCTTACGTAGTTTGCGGTTATGATACTGTAAAAAAAATTGCCCTAAACCCTTGGGGTGATTCCCCGCAATCACGCCCAGAGTAATATGCTCAGGTAATGGTGCTACCGTACCATCTAGTGCATCGACGTAGGAGCGGCCCACAACAGCTGGGGTCAAGCGCCAAATATAATCAGCACAGACACTGCCTATATGCGGCGTTCCGAGTGTCACACAGCGTCCAATCTGCCATTTCGGATATTCAGTGATAAAATCACGAATAATTAACCCACCCAAACTATGACCGACCAAATCTATCGGCTGGTCTGGATGGTGGTTTTCTTCTAGCCAGCTATTTAGATGTGCGCTATTGGTCTTGATGCCATCACGCATACTGCGATAGCCAAATTGATGGGTATCAAACCCTGCTGCTTGCAAGCATTTGGCCAGCGGACGCATAATCCAAGCCGTTTGATGCAGACCATGAATCAGAATAACGTGGTTTTTTTGTTGCATGTTTGGTTCCAAGGCAGTGATTGAATAGATGTTATTTTAGTAAATTAAGTGGATATATATCTGTACTACTATAGTAGGTTGTTCTTAATGATTTAAATAGCAGTGACTTAAGTATTAAGAGTGTTACCTGTTGAGATGCTGCTGAAAAGACAGCCAAAATAAAAACCTCCAAATCAGCTGATTTGGAGGTTTTTTATATCATGATAATGAATGTTTATCGACAATGATGATTACATATAGTTTTCGATACTTGGGCAAGAACACATGAGATTTTTATCACCATAAGCGTCATCGACACGTGCCACACTTGGCCAGAACTTATTGTTACGGATGTAAGGCAGTGGGAACGCCGCTGTCTCACGGCTGTATGGATACGTCCATTCACCATCAGTAATCATCGCCGCGGTATGCGGGGCATTGACCAATGGGTTGTTTTCTGGCGTCCAGTTATCTTCGCCAGCTTTGGCTTTTAAGGCCTCTGCTTTGATAGATTTTAGCGCACTGATAAAGCGGTCTAGCTCTTCTTTAGATTCAGACTCGGTCGGCTCAATCATCAAGGTGCCCGCAACTGGGAAGCTCATAGTAGGTGAGTGGAAGCCATAATCCATCAAGCGCTTGGCGATATCACTTTCTGTGACGCCTGTTTCTTCTTTTAATGGACGAATATCGATGATGCATTCGTGGGCCACGCGGCCGTTTTTGCCAGCATATAACACCGGGTAGTGGTCTTTTAATTCCGCAGCAACATAGTTGGCATTTAATAGTGCCAATTCAGTGGCTTTTAATAAACCATCACGTCCCATCATGGCAATATACATCCATGAGATTGGCAAAATACTTGCTGAGCCATAAGGGGCTGCCGATACCGCTGAGCAGTCTTTTTGCGCATTGTGTACAGGGCTTAAAGTATGGTTGGCCATATATGGTGCTAAATGTGCCTTCATACCGATAGGACCCATGCCTGGACCGCCGCCGCCGTGTGGAATACAGAAAGTTTTGTGCAAGTTCATGTGTAGTACGTCTGCGCCAACGTCTGCAGGCTGCATCATGCCGACCTGAGCGTTCATATTGGCGCCATCCATATAGACTTGGGCACCATGTTTATGAATAAGGTCACAAATATCACGGATACCTTCTTCAAAAACACCATGCGTCGATGGATAAGTAATCATCAATGCGCCCAGCTTCGCGCTATGCTCTTCACATTTCGCCGTTAAGTCATCGATATCTACGTTACCATTGTCATCGGTTTTGACCACGACTACTTTCATACCCATCATAATGGCCGTAGCAGGGTTGGTGCCGTGCGCTGACATTGGAATCAAGCAAACGTCACGATCGGTCTCGCCCAGTGATTCGTGATAACGACGGATAGCAAGTAGACCTGCATACTCACCTGAGGCGCCAGAGTTTGGCTGCATAGACACATCATCAAAACCTGTGATGGCTTTGAGTTGGTCTTGTAGGCTATCAATCATCGCCACATAACCAGTTACTTGATCGCGCGGTGCAAACGGATGCACATTGGCAAATTCAGGCCATGTAATCGGTAACATCTCACTGGTGGCATTCAATTTCATGGTACAGCTACCGAGTGAAATCATGCTACGGTTCATCGCCAAATCTTTGTCTTCGAGCGATTTTAAATAACGTAGCATTTCGTGTTCGGTGTGATGCGAGTTGAATACTGGATGCGTTAAGATATCGTCAGTACGCAAGTGAGTGCTATCAAGAGAGACGCGCGCGTCTTTTGGTAGGTCGTGCGACTTACTAACGAATAGCTGGGTTAGTACTTTAAAGTCCTGTTCGTCACTGGTCTCACTAAAAGAAACGGCAAGTTTGCTGTCGCCAAGACGCCATAAGTTGTAGCCAACATTGTCTGCATTTTCAAAAATTTGAGTGGCCAGTTTTTCTGAACCGCAATCAACCACGACGGTATCAAAGAATTGATCATGTGCCACGTTCAAATTGCTATCGTTAGCGCCTTTAATGACATCAGCAAAGGCAGTAGCAAACGCATGGATACGCGTGGCAATACGCTTAACACCATTTGGACCATGGTAGACGGCATACATACCCGCTAAGTTGGCCAGCAATACTTGTGAGGTACAGATGTTTGAGTTGGCTTTTTCGCGGCGGATATGTTGCTCACGGGTTTGTAGTGCCATACGTAGAGCAGTATTGCCTTGCGCGTCTTTTGAGACACCGATGATACGACCAGGCGCTGAGCGTTTGGCTTTATCTGAAAAAGCGAAGTAGGCGGCATGTGGACCACCAAAGCCCATTGGGATACCAAAACGCTGCGTGCTACCCAAAGCCACGTCTGCACCCATATCTGCTGGTGATTTTAGCAGTACCAAGCTCATGATGTCACTGACGACGCTCACATAGGTTTTATTTTCCTTCACAGCCGCGATGACGTCTGTTAAGTCTTTAACATCGCCTTCGACACCGACGTATTGGAATAATGCCCCAAAATAATCGCCAGACTTGGCCGTTTCAAAATCACCAACCACCACTTCCCAACCAAAGTACTTGGCGCGGGTATTGATAACATCAAGTGTTTGTGGATAGATGCGATCATCGACGAAAAATTTTGTTGATTTGCTTTTGCTCACGCGCTTAGACATTGACATCGCTTCAGCGGCAGCGGTTGCTTCATCAAGCAATGAAGCACCAGCCATCTCAAGACCCGTCAAATCAATACAAACTTGTTGGAAGTTAAGTAGCGCTTCTAGACGACCTTGGGCAATTTCTGCTTGATAAGGGGTGTAAGCAGTATACCAGCCTGGATTTTCAAGGACGTTGCGCTGAATAACAGCAGGCATGCGTACAGGTGAGTAACCTTGGCCGATATAGCTTTTATTAACGGTGATGTCATCAGCCATCACGCGCAATCTGGCGAGCGCAGCGTGTTCACTCATCGCGGCTGGCAAGTCCAATTCTTTGTGCAGGCGTACAGGTTCAGGCACCGTATCATTGATAAAGCTTGCCATATCTTTATAACCAACCGCACTGAGTAGATCCGCTTGCTTGGTTT
This sequence comes from Psychrobacter sp. AOP3-A1-26, assembly GCF_052378235.1. Classification (NCBI taxonomy): domain Bacteria; kingdom Pseudomonadati; phylum Pseudomonadota; class Gammaproteobacteria; order Moraxellales; family Moraxellaceae; genus Psychrobacter; species Psychrobacter sp. AOP3-A1-26. The sequence goes on along the minus strand of NZ_JBQSXN010000001.1, from coordinate 81,183 downwards.
CATTAGAGCCTAAATGACGATAGACAAATTCGGCTTCGTTGAATAAGCCTTGAAAGGTATCAAACGTCGGGTTTTGAGAGATAGTCATGACAATCCTTGGAAAAGAGTGAAAAGGAGCGTTCTATAATAAAAGTAGTGGTTCAACTAACTATACATAATGTACAAATTGATTTTGCTCAAAGCGGAACTGGGTATTATAGATACCATTATCAGCACGCTCGCCAGCACCAATCATCATAACGATATGATGATCATCGCCTAGCTCTAACAAGCGCTTCATGGCAGGTTCGTCGAAACCACCCATCGGACAGCTATCAAAGCCATACGCTCGCAATGCCAGCATTAGATTTCCAGCGGCTAACGAGGTATTATTGGTTGCCCAGTTTTTGGTATCTTCAAAGGTATAATAAGGCGATTTGATAGGACCTTTGACGCGTCTGACCACTTGAGTTGCACCCCATTTAGCGACGGATACAATGTTGGCAGGCCCACGTAAAAAGTCCAACGCGACGACTTTGTTGTAGTAGTCTTTTACCTTTTTTGGCACCGGTGTATCAGGGAATTCACGTAGAACTTGCTGGGCGTGATCATGCCAAACGTCGGTACGAGCAACCACAGCGATTAAGCGTGCGGATGTTTTTGCGGCGTTTTGGTTCATGCAGTTTTTGACCGCGCGCTTACGACTATCCACATTATCGATAACATAAAACTCCCACGGCTGTAGGTTGCTAGAGTTTGGAGCTAACATGGCCAAACGCAAACAGTCGGATAATACGTCATCGGGTATCGGCGTGTCGGTAAAACGGCGTACTGATCGGCGTGACTCTACGACCTCACAAAACGCTTGTCGCTGCGGAGTATGAGTAGGCGTAGCAATGCTGTCTTTATTATCGGTATTGGCGTTCATATTAGGATCCATACTGGGAGTTGAGTGCTCAATTTGGCTCATTGTTGCGGCATATTTAAGAAATATGTCAAATGAGTAATACGAATAAACTAGCTAGCAATTGGGGATAATCAATTGGACGATGATTGTTTTTTAACGCTGATTTTTAAAGAAAATCGCTTTAAGCCAAAGAGGATAGATACCGACTGACGCCGGTACCTACAATAATGAAACCTGCTTGCTTTGTTATAAGTAGCGAGATTTAAGCTTAATATCGCTTGTAGAGTGAAGCGTGTAGCAGATATTACAGCTCATTTTCGTACTCGTCAGCAGTCAGTAATGCTTCATAGTCAGCCATGTTTTCAGGCTTCATTCTAAAGAACCAACCTTCGCCATATGGGTCAGAGTTGATGATTTCAGGGTCGTCTTCTAGCGCTTCGTTGATGGCAACGACTTCGCCTGAGATTGGAGCATAGACGTCAGAAGCGGCTTTAACAGATTCAACCACTGAGATTTCGTCATCAAGAGTGATGACGTCACCAACATCTGGTAATTCAACAAATACCACGTCACCCAATAATTCTTGAGCATGGTCAGTGATACCAACAGTAATTGTACCGTCGTCCTCTAGGCGTAGCCACTCGTGGCTGGCGATGTATTTTAATTCTGCTGGGATGTTACTCATGGTCTCTCTCCTAAGTGATAGAGGTTAATTAACAAAAATAATGCAAGCTAATAATAGAATTTATAACGGCTACGAGTCAAACTGCTGCTTGCCATTACGGACAAATGGTAATTTCAGGACGCGTACATCGACGAACTTACCTTTGCCGCGCAGATCAACTTGCACGCTATCCTCTTCTGACAAGCTGGTAGGAACGCGAGCGATAGCAATCGAGTTTTTGAGGCTAGGGGAGAATGTGCCACTGGTGATAACCCCTGTTTGCTCGTTGTCTGTGCCTTGATTGATGGTCACAGTCATACCTTCACGTAACACACCGCGTGTGGTCAGTAGTAGACCCACTTGCTTCATCGCTGTATTGTCATCTTTTGACTGTTTGCGTTTGCTTACAAGCGCCTCACGACCCACAAAATCTCGCTCGTCTTTTAGCGCCAGTGTCCAGCCCATATTCGATTCGTAAGGGCTGGTCTCTTCATTCATGTCATGACCATAAAGGTTCATGCCGGCTTCCATACGCAAGGTATCACGTGCGCCAAGACCAGCAGGTTTGACACCATTGGCTTTTAACTGTTCAAAGAAGGCAGGTGCTTCATCGGCATGCATAATCACTTCAACGCCATCTTCACCAGTATAACCAGTGCGAGCGACGAACCAATCTGACCCTTCGATATCGGTTAAATCGGCACCAACGAAAGGCTTAAGGCCTGCTAGGGTGTCTGCCCAGCTAGGTTTGATTTTCGCCAGTTTTTCAACGGCGTTTGGTCCTTGGACGGCAAGCATTGCCAAATCATTACGTTCCGTTAAGGTAACGTCAAAGTCTTTGGCTACTTTTTCAAACTGTGCCATGTCTTTATCACGGGTCGCCGCGTTAGAGACGATGCGATATTCAGTTTCTTCGCTATTTGATAAATAAACGATTAAATCGTCGATGATGCCGCCCATGTCATTCAACATAGGTGAATATAGGGCTTTACCGACAGTTTTTAATTTAGCAACGTCGTTGGCCAATAGCTTTTGTAGCCATGCTTTGGCATCGCTACCTTTAACATCAACGATAACCATATGAGAGACATCAAACATCCCTGCATCGGTACGCACAGCTTCGTGCTCTTCGATTTGTGAGCCGTAATGAATCGGCAGCTCCCAACCAGAAAAGTCCACCAGTTTGCCTTCACTATCGACGTGAGACTGGTAAAGGGGAGTGCGTTTGGGAGCTTGGGTGTGGGTATCAGTCATAACAAATCCTTATGTGAACATCAGCCTTTGTACTTAATTTAAGTACAAAGGCTGATGTTCATGATCATAGTGGCGAGCAGCAATATTGCAGGGTGCAAACATTGCAACCAAGGGTAGCACAGAAAAAATATAAAGCCGTCAGCCAAACAGACGCTGAACGTCAGTTTAAGCAAAAGCCCTATCTGTCCTGTAACCTGAGATTTTCAACACGAAGCATCATTTGATGTCGTATTTTCTCCCCTTCGGTGGGTAGGGCGTCGTCCGTCCTTACCGCTCTCCAGATTTGTTATGCCTTATATGTGTGGGCAATGCACCATCGATGGCGTACTGCTAAACAATAATGACATGTGTTTTTCAGTCCTGTTACCTGAGCGATTGGCAGGGTGTATGCGCCTTCGGTGGTCAATCAGCAATAAGTCATATCGTATGAACAATATAGTGCATTACGAGGTGTCTGCTAAAGACTCTCTCCTGAAAAACGCTTTTATTATGAAAGGTTCAGGCTGTTTTTACAAGTCATCAAATCGATTAAAATGCATAAACATGGAAAGTACGGAGTTTTATCAGCATAATTGCTCAAAATATCAGGAAGATAAGTACTTCTATGGTTTTTGTGACGGTTATATAGCCCGTAATTATCGAAGGAGATTTACCATACCTGAACGTAAAGACGCTACTGGTATGGGTTTAAAATATGCTAATCTATGAGGATAGTTTTTGATAGGTGGTTTTTATGCATTGTGATATTTATAAGTTTCCCAAACATGATGATATGTATATTTATATTGCGCGCCCTGATTATCCTGATGATACCGAAGAGATTCAGGATTGGCTTGGTGTGCTGCCCAAAGATTTTCGTGCAGGCTTAGGTCGTAGTAAGTTTGTCATGCATTTAGATTTGGCAACCACACCGACCCTTGCCCGTGTTGATAAAGAACAGGTGTTAGCAAAGCTACAATCGCAAGGGTATTTTGTGCAACTACCACCGCAAGATGTCATGCGCCGCCAAGCAGAACTGCGCGCCCGTGAAGCTCAGGATAGTATTTACAACTAGGGCATGGGTTTAAAAGTTTGGTAGAGGGCCGCCTGCATTTTATGAGAAAATCGTGATAAACTAGCGACCTCTTATATCTTCAGTGCTTATATCGATAACACAGTTGGTGTCGATAATGTAGTCGGTCTTATTTTAGTATAGTCGGTTCAAAACAAAAGCGATACGGTTGTCGTAGTGTGCTATTGCTATAAATTTTCTTTGCTTGCTGTTCGCAGGTGTAGCAGAGTCGGCAAAAATTTTATAGCCAATAGTTTTTATAACCAATAGTATCGTTTTCAAAGTGAATTCACTATATGACAGCACGTACCATATACCGCTAAACACGTAGTGTCGCATCGGTTATAAATCTAGGTAACTAAACACGTATGGACTGGTTAAAAGGTATTATAAAAAGCTTACCACTGGAAACCATCAGCGATATTCTTGGTGAGATTGCGATTTGGTGGAGTCAGATGGTAAAAGATGTTCCGCCCGCCGATTTGCCCATGTATGCTTATCTTGGTGGTGCTATTGTAGTGCTAGTACTATGGGTGCTGGTCGCTCGTGTATTGCCACGTCCGCTGGGCGGCATGAGCTGGATGATGTTGTTTGCGATTTTATTGGCTCCAGGTAGTGCACTTGGTGACCCAAGCGTGATTGCACCGGCTAGTATTAGCGTGGTTTATGCCGTTATGATGAAAGACTTCACCGGTGCCGTTGCCAATATGCTGCCCATAATGGTGGTATTGGTCGTGGGCTTGTTTGTCGGCTTTGTTTGGCAGCTGATTCGCGGTGCGTTTGAATCAAGCTTGGATAAAGCACGCAGCCGCACGGCAGAAGATACGCAAGCGACAATGCAGCTGACGACAGGAAGTTATTTGTCAGCAGATGCTACTGCAACTGAGCCAGCTGATTTAGATAACAAGTCGAGTTTAGTTGAGCCGTCTAGTAGTAAGCCTTTATCGGCTAAACCTGAAGCAGCAGTCAGCTTAAAAAAAGGCAACTCGAAAATAGATAGTGTTTTAGCTAAGAAACGCGGTACAAAAAAAACTGATAAACGCTAGGGCGTGTCCTCATTTTAAAAATGTTGATAAAAATAGTTAAGTTTTTTCTTAAGTCATAAGTAAAGTAAAAGACACCATTAGCGTGTCTTTTTTTATGTGTGTTTATTGATCACTGTGCTCGTTAGTCATTTTGAGACCACTATAGTTAAAATACTTTAAAAACGCTACGATACTGCTGGTATAGTTTTTTTGTAGCCTCTGTCTGCGTAGGCACAGCAAGCAAGAAAAAACGGTACCTGCAGTACGTGATGTAGCGATATTACTTCTCACTGACTATGAATCTATCAGTGCGCCCGTTGATGGCAGACCCTAGATCTGAGTAATTGCGAACGCATGAGTATTTTGGCAATATGCGCCGCTATGCTAACCTAAATGATTGTTTTTCTTGTATCGACTGCTTCTGAACCTTTTACACGCTTAAAACCCCTAATGTATAACAATAATTGAGATTGAATTATGACGACCACCACGACCGATAAAACCAAAAAAACTTTTACCGGCACGCAAAGCTATATTGCCACTGACGATTTGCAGTTGGCAGTCAACGCTGCCATGACCTTACAGAAACCGTTACTCATTAAAGGTGAGCCAGGTACAGGCAAAACGTTACTGGCAGAAGAAGTCGCCGAAAGTTTAGGCATGCCACTGATTACGTGGCATGTCAAATCGACCACCAAAGCAGAACAGGGTCTGTATGAGTATGATGCAGTGTCGCGTCTGCGTGATTCGCAACTGGGTGATGATAAGGTCTATGAGATTGGCAATTATATCAAGCCGGGTAAATTGTGGGATGCCTTTACCAGTAAAGAGCGTAGCGTGCTATTGATTGATGAGATTGATAAAGCCGATATCGAGTTCCCAAATGATTTGCTACACGAGCTGGATAAGATGTCTTTTTATGTCTACGAGACGGGTGAGACCATCACCGCCGAGCAGCGTCCTGTAGTGATTATCACCTCGAACAATGAAAAAGAGCTACCAGATGCGTTTTTGCGTCGTTGCTTTTTCCATTATATTGATTTCCCAGAAGAGGAAACCATGCGCCAAATTATTGAGGTGCATTTTCCTGATATTCAAGAAAAACTGGTCAATGATGCGCTCGATATTTTTTATAAATTGCGCAATGTTCAAGGGCTTAAAAAACCGCCATCAACCTCAGAGTTGGTCGATTGGTTAACGTTATTGCTTGCTGATGATATGGCACAAGCGGAGCTAGAAGAAAACTTGCGCGGCGAAAAATCCATCCCGCCATTATACGGTGCGCTACTTAAAAACGAAGCGGATGTCAGTTTATTGCAGCGTTTTGCCAATATGATGCGTCGTTAAGCGTATAGATTTCTAGTGATGTTTTGACAACAACCCATGCCAACGCCCAAATCATAACCATATTAGCCAATAAGTGGTGCGTACCCTATGTTTATTAAACTGTTCTACACCTTGCGTACATACGGCGTGCCCGTCAGTACGCGTGAGTTGCTCGATCTCAATGCCGCGTTAGATCAAGGCCTGATGATGCAGCCACACCCTGAGAGTCCAGAACTGCCTACCTTTGCCAGCCGCGAAGACATGTATCGGCTGATTCGACTGTGCATGGTCAAAGACGAGCGCCATTTTGATAAGTTCGACCGCGCCATGGCAGATTATTTTGAAGGTGTCGACAGTCTCGATATGGATGAATTATTATCCAAGCTGACTGATGTCCCTAAAGAGTGGCTCGATTTAAAATTAGATCCCAAAAATCTGACCGATGAGCAGCGTCGATTGCTTAAAAAGTACGGCTCGCTTGAAGAGTTGATGAAAGCCTTAGAAGAACGCCTCAAAGAACAAAAAGAGCGTCATCAGGGCGGCAGTAAGTGGGTCGGTACGGGTGGTACGTCACCGTTTGGGGCCTATGGTGATCATCCAGAAGGTGTACGGGTCGGCGGTGAGTCGCGTAAACGCAGCGCCGCCAAAGTTTGGGAGCAGCGTAAATACCGCAACCTCGATGACGACAGTCAACTTGGTACGCGTCAAATTCAAATGGCATTGCGCAATCTTCGTCAGTTTGCACGCACAGGTAGCGCTGATGAGCTTGATATTCATGAAACCATTAAACGCACCGCTAAAAAAGGTGTGCTTGATATTCATATGCAGGCTGAGCGCCGTAACCGTGTCAAAGTGCTGATGCTATTTGATGTCGGCGGTAGTATGGATATCCATGTCGAAGCGTTAGAAAAGCTATTTTCTGCCGCTAAAAATGAATTTAAAACCTTAGAGTTCTTTTACTTTCATAATTGTCTGTATGATTATGTGTGGAAAGACAATGACCGTCGCCATAGCGCGCCGATGCCAACCTTTGAGTTACTTAATAAGTATGGCCGCGAGTATCGGGTCATATTTGTCGGCGATGCCTCGATGTCGCCTTATGAGCTGATGACGGTCGGCGGCAGCGTGGAGTATATGAATAACGAAGCAGGTATTGTCTGGTTAAAAAGGGTATTAGCACATTTTGATAAAGTTGCTTGGCTCAACCCTGAAAATCATGCCTATTGGCAATATACTCAGACCATCGTTGAGATTAAAAAGCTATTCGATAATAAAATGTATCCCATGACGCTGCACGGTGTGGAAGAGATGACCAATTATATGGCGCGGTAATTTTATAATGACGCGTTTATATTCAAACTAATTTATCAGTCAAGCTGATTGAATGTTCTGTTAAGGCAGCGGCGATGTTTTCATAGCCGCTGCCTTTTTTGGTCTAAATAAATCAAATTTATAACGATAGGGCATTGGTATGCCCCGTTAAATATGATAACATTCATCCTAAATGAATCTTATAGTGATATTCCGATTGGATGGGCTAAAAAAGTTTGATTACAGTGTTTGACCACGAGAGTTCGACAGCTGTTTAAACCCAGTCATTGTTGCTAGTGTAAACCTTTCATTTTTAATCCTTTTAATTAATCCTTATAGTAATCCACTGAGAGAGATAACATGGCTTCACCAAAAACATTAGAAATTGTAAAATCAACCGTTCCCGTACTCGAGGAGCATGGAACGGCAATTACCACCGTATTTTATAAAAACATGTTCAACGAGCATCCTGAGCTGTTGGACATATTTAACGAAACCAATCAAAAATTGGGCCGTCAACAAACCGCATTAGCGACGACGGTACTAGCAGCCGCTAAGCATTTGGATAAATTGGCGACTTTATTGCCACAAGTCACGCAGATTAGCCACAAGCATAGAGCGTTACAAATCCTACCTGAGCATTATCCCATCGTTGGTCACCATCTAATTGGGGCGATAAAAGAAGTGCTAGGCGAAGCTGCTAACGATGACATCATCGGTGCTTGGACTGAAGCGTATGATGAGATTGCCTCGGTATTTATCCAAATAGAACATGGCATGTATGAAGCAGAAATGTGGCAAGGTTTTGCGCCATTTACTATTACCGAAAAATACGAAGCCGCTACTGATATTGCTGCTTTTACCGTCGTTCCAGCAGAGGGTAGTACAGTTGATCTAAGCAAATTGAATTTAACCGCTGGTCAATATATCACCGTAAAAACAGATCCAAAAGATAGTAGCCATACTGCACTGCGTCATTATTCTTTATACTCAGCCAGTACCGAAAAAGGTATTCAGTTCGCGGTAAGACGCGACAATCGCAATGAACACAATGGTTTAGTATCTAACCATTTACATAACAACCTCACAGTTGGTGATACTATTTCACTATCTGCGCCTGCTGGTGACTTTTTGTTAAATCAGGATTTGGTACAACAAAATGACATTCCACTGGTATTGATGAGTGCGGGTGTAGGGGTGACACCTATCCTAGCCATGCTAGAGGCGCAAGTGACTGCCAATCCAAAGCGCCCTATCACTTGGGTTTATGCCTGTCAAAATGAGCAGCATCATGCCTTTAATGAGCAAGTTGATAAGCTGTTAGAAAAAGCAGAAAACGTAGAAAAACATATTTTCTATTTTGACGAAGGGCAAATTCTTGATGAAGCATGGCTGGCCAATCTACCTAAGCCTGCTGATATCTATGTTTGTGGCTCGATGATGTTTATGGACAGTATGATTGATGGCTTGATGGCATTGGATCATGGTGTCGATAGCGTGCATTATGAACCGTTTGGTCCTAAAATGAGTCTAGAGCTGAAAGCTGGCTAATAAAGTTAAAACGATATACAACAATAGATGAACACATAAGGCAAAGTTATGATATAACTTTGCCTTATTCTTTTATAGTGCACTTGAGATTAAACATATTTGAAACTGGAATATTTAATAGACTCTTAATTAATCATAAAAAAACATTATAAAAATTAGCATAATAACAAGGAAACACCATGGCTGACTCAAATCCCCAAATAATGACCTCTAACAATAATAATCCGCCCGTTAAAACACCCATTAAAACGCTCGCTGAAAATAGGCATGCTAAGAAAAAAGTACTCGTCGCTGGTGGTGGTATTTCAGGGTTAAGTGCGGCGTTTGAGCTGTCCGAAGACCCAAATATCGATATTACCATTGTAGAATCAAGCGCCACATGTGGTGGCAAAATGATTGGCTACTTTAATGCTGATGAGCAACGCTTTGAAGAGCATTCCATTCGCGCGCTAAGCTCTACCTATTTCTCTTTATTTAATATCTTTGATCGTGCTGGTCTGTTGCATATGCTGACAGCGGTTGAAGATTATCAGTTTTATCAAAGTGGTCACGGTAACACTGAAGACAGCGATAATCACACTAATAATAGTGAGCAAAAAGATGAACAAAAAGGTAAACGCGTCGCAATCGATAGACGTGCGGCGATAGATTTGCAGACGATTGAGGCGATGGTTGATACCTTTGATTTAAATAAAAAGAACATGCTGCAACTGGTACAACGCATTGTTCATCATGTCAATGCCAGTGACGAAGAGCGCGCCGCGATGGCATTTAAAACAGCAGGTGAGGTCATCGGTATTGATGATTTTGATGCCCATACTAAGCAATTTATTACCAATTGGTTTGGCATCTTGACTGGTGCCAGAATGCACAGTAAAGCCGTCGATATTATGGACAGCTTTGTACTGATGTTTTTACCGATGACCGAAGCACCCGTACTGCCAGAAGGTGAGACGTCTAAATCGTATTGCTTTAATCGTCCGACTTCTGAGGTAATCGAGGCGCTAGTAGAGAAGCTAAAAGCGCGCGGGGTAACCATCGTCACTCAAGCGCGTGTACTCAATATGCATCATCATGATGATGGACAGGTTAGTGTTGATATTAGTGGTGATAATGGCACCACAGACGGTTTGCCACAACAGCACTATGATGCTGCCGTGATGGCGCTGCCGCACGAAGTATTATGGAAAATGGGGCTATTACCACAGGTTAAGAAACCTTTTAACGATGAATGGTCCTTTGGCAGCCAGTTTCCTTTAGCCGAAATACCCGCTATTTTTGAGCCGTTCTTGGGTAAGTCTTATAACTTATGCTTTGATGCGCCGTGGAATATTGTCTTTCAAATCCAGCACCGTGGCGGCTTTTGGCAAGACGTCGAGTTCCCTGATAGCTTTGACTATAATCTATCGGCAACTTGTAGCTCACCGTTTAATAGAGGGTCGCTATTTGGCAAGCGTTTTATGGAGTGTACACCTGCAGAGGCCAAAGAAGAGATTCTATACCAGCTGGGTATTACCGATGCAGAGCAGCGTCAAGCTATCGCGCAAGGCGGCGTGATTGATCCGGTTAATTTGCTGTATACCGATAATTGGCAGCCGTATACTGATATTGAGACCGCTGAGATGGGTATCTTGCAAGATAATGGAAAGCGCTGGGTGGATTTGGCACAAATCTATGTGCGCAATGCTGATGATGAGCTGATTGAAACCACTACGCAGTGGAATAATGTTGTGGTGGCAGGCGAGATTGTCTCGGTCACTGGACGTTGGAAAATACCCACCATGGAGCAAGCAGCAACGTCTGGTAAGCAAGCAGCGCAAGCATTATTCACAGTTATGGAACGAGAACAAACTGTGAGCATAGAAACATCAACACTCATGCACCAAGCACGTTATAAATATCTTGATCCAATAGTATCGGCGCTAAGTGCCGTAACCAAAAGATTGTAATAAGCTGCTATATGTTTTACGAGTTACAGCACGAATTGGTAAAAGGGATGTGGGTAAAGGGTTTAGGGTAATATTAAGATAGATTGAGAGTGATGCTATTGATTCAAATCAACCAGCCCAATCATCACACCCATCTCTTTTTTATCATGTTTATCAATACTAGGCGCATATAATGCTGAAGCAATCCCGCCATCTAAAAATAAAGCATTTGGACAGTTTAAGTCATCCTTAAAAAGCTCGGCAAACTGATAAAAGGTCACAGGCTCTTCACTATTGACAAACTGCACGCTGCCATCACTACAAACACCGGCACCATTGCGCGGTTTAATAGAGGTGCTATCACGGTTAAACTGCGGATGAATCTCGTTATTAATAACCAGCATAGGTCCTGATTGAGTTGCATACCAGGGCTGCGCTTTACCATTTTTAAGCTGCTCATTTAAGGCGTTGCTTTCGGTGATTTTGACGTCGCCAGATTTATCCCACCACATTACCCCATTGGGCAATAGATGAAAATTGCCGCCACCTTCTTTGATATTTAACGCACGAATCTCTTCGCCTTCGATGACGGTATAGCCAATAGGCGCGTAACTCTCGTTATACATACCAGCATTCATGGCAAAATTCAGCGTCTGATCTTTGGGCATGGTCGTCAATAACTTATCAAAAGTCAGTAACGGCTTCGTACTATCGGGTGGTTGCCAAAATAGTTGCAACGAGTAACGATCACCCATCAGCGCCTGAGCCTTAATACTGCACGCGCTATAAGTAAATGGTGAGGCATGCGATTGGCAAGACCAGTTTTCTGTATCACTGATAATCGCATCTTTGTTTAGGTCATCTGCTGGCTGGCAGGCGCTGATGCTTAAAGCGAGCAGCGCTACTGTCAGTAAAGAAGAAGGTAATGTGAAAATAGAGCTTAGCTTCATAGAATTTAGCATCGATGGCTTGTCTTTGTTATGGCGTTGGAACTTCTCTGTTTGAATGACTCATTCATACTTAGTCGTCTATAGAGGGAATCTCGCGAAAAGTGTTATTAACATTACCGATTAATCGTCCACCGTCAGTAATGTTTGCGAAACTCCCCAGACCTTGCTCCGTTGGCGCACTGGTTTCTTTGCCTTTATCACGCGAGTCTTTATTATAAGCAATCAGGGCATCGTTGTTGGCTAAGAAGCTATCAGGGGTTGCCATGACCCACATTTGATTGAATACGTCTGCGCGGGCGCTACTATTAAGTAGTGCTTCATTATCGGCGAAATAGAAGAATTTGGATAAAAGTTTTATTTGTCCATCGTCTAGACGACGAGCAATATGATACGGTTGCAACTGGCTGGGATGTTGTAGACCAACCGCGCCAACAATACTGGCCAGTGATTTAAGCGTGTTTTTATGAAAACTTGCGACGCGCTCAGCCTTACTAGGTACATCTAAGGCTTTTTGACGATAAGGGTCTTGGGTAGCAACCCCAGTTGGGCAAGTATTGGTATGACATGAGCGCGACTGAATACAGCCAACCGCAAACATAAAGCCACGTGCCGAGTTACACCAGTCAGCACCCAAGGCAATCATACGAGCGATATCAAAACCAGAAACGATTTTACCGCTGACGCCAAGCTTAATCTTGTCACGAATGCCTGCACCGACTAAGGTATTGTGAACCAACATAAACCCTTCTACCATCGGCATGCCGACGTTATCCATAAACTCAACTGGCGCTGCACCAGTCCCGCCTTCCGCGCCATCAATGACAATAAAGTCAGGGTAATTATCAGTCTCTATCATGGCTTTGACAATCGCCATAAACTGCCAAGGTTGACCGATACAGAGTTTAAAACCAACAGGTTTACCCTCTGATAATTCACGCAGCTGCTGCCAAAAAGCGACCAGCTCAAGCGGCGTACTAAAAGCGGTATGAGAAGAGGGTGAAACGCAATCCTGCCCGAGTGGCACTTGACGCGTTTCCGCAATTTCTACCGTTATTTTTTCTGATGGTAGCACACCGCCTTGACCAGGTTTAGCGCCTTGTGATAGTTTAATCTCAATCATTTTCACTTGTGGATCGACGGCTTTTTCGGCAAAAGACTGCGGGTCAAAATTACCGTGTTCGTCGCGGCAACCAAAATAACCCGTACCCAGTTCCCAAATTAAATCGCCACCAAACTTACGATGGTAAGGACTGATAGCCCCTTCACCGGTATCATGAGTAAAACCGCCCAACTTTGCACCTTGGTTAAGTGCCATAATGGCATTGGCAGATAAACTACCAAAGCTCATTGCTGAGATATTAAATACCGACATATCATACGGCTGTTGACACTGCTCGCCACCAACCATGATACGAAAGTCTTTATTTTCTAAAGGCTGACTGACGGCCGATTGCAAAAACCATTCTTTGCCATGCGCATATAAATTATCTAACGTACCAAAGGCATTGGTGTCACTGACATTTTTGGCACGCTGATAAACCAACGCACGCTGCTGGCGTGAAAAAGGTACCTGTTCTTTGTCGTTTTCTAGTAAATATTGACGAATCTCAGGCCGAAAATCCTCAAGTACATAACGAATATGTCCAGCAACGGGATAGTTTCTCAATATGGCATGTTTTGATTGTAGAAGGTCATAAATCCCCAGACATACCCCCAATCCACTAAGAATGATTAGCCACCATTTCATCAATAGCAGCCCTGCTAAAAATATCAATATAGCAGCGCCAAAGGTACTATAGCGCAGTAATAGACCGACGAGGTAAGGAGCGTCAAGTGTGGGCTTAGGGTTTAGATTGGTACGAGATTGGGGCATAGTATCGCTCAACTATAAAACATAGAAAGTAGAAATATATAATAAAGTAGAAATATAAAAATCAAAAAACGCGATAATTATTAATGATAGAAAAAGCAGCGTCCTCAAGCATTGATATAGAGGACGACTGGTTTTATCTTAACTTATAATTAACGCGCATATTGTACGCTTATAATATCACGGCTTAGAGATAATTGAGTAACGGTATGCTAATGTAGGTTTTGTAACGAAGGGATTTTTACGCTTACTGATAACCAACGCAGCCATTTATCTTTCGAAAGCTGGCTTTGTAGAAATATATATGATGGACGATATTAAAAATAAAATTGAAACCGACTGTCAGTGTCTGGTGGTAAGGTTTAAATAGTGCTTTGTGACCAGTGACGTGTAGGGGCATGAGGTGTAAAAAAAGCGTCTGCCCGCAACGCGTAGTCGACACTACAGTATATTTTCAACCCCCTGCTGTGTAAGTTTGGGGTCTGACACTCGCCCAGTCGGCCCCAAAGGGGTCGTCTATGCACTTAGAGTAAGTACATAGAAAATACTAACATTATGGGTTTATCGTTATTCCACAAGGTCAATTTGCCAGTTATTGGCTTGAATAACAATGTTAATTTTGCGAAGTTTCATTGCGATGTCGTCGGCTTGTTTTTGTAACCCTGCAACTGAGACCATAATATTCCATTTAATTTCACGATGGCTGTAACGGTCGCTCTCAGTGTCAGTTGCCTCAATCGCTTCATTCAAAAGCTTATGGCGCATCTCTAACGTATCACGCTCGACCAATAATATCAGCATCGATTGATCTTTATCTGTCTTAGCGATGGCATTGGTACGATGAATACGCTCAATCAAAACGCTCAACTCAGTAATGATTTGGCTAGCATCGATCATCAGTGCATTTGGATCTTCGCTTGGCGTATCGCCTTCTTGAACTTTAACGTTGCTGCGAATACGCCCTTTGAGCTGGGCGAGCTTTTTTTGCATGTCGCTACGGGTCAGTAGGGCTTCTGCGAGTTTCATTTTGGTTTCCTGTTATTTTTAATCATTATTTATTTTGCTTTGACAATATTGCTGGTACGCCTTTTTTATTTGACTCTCATTTTCTAATATTGTTTTGTGAGTGGGCGTCATAGAGATTCATTTATGAAAAGTGGTAACATCAGTGGTAATCATTAACTGATTGAGCCGCTCATTACCATCATTATTTAGTTGTAGTAAATACTAATACTGTACGAGTTAGGATATGACGTTATCATTAACGGTTCTAATTTTGCGGATAGCTTTTTACTCTCTATACTAGAAGTTTCTGTATCGAAATAATAGCAGAAACTTCTAGTATAGAGAGTAGTCTAACAAATCAAGGAGAAACATATGGCAAATTCTACCAGCGCACGTTTTGATTGGGAAGATCCTTTTTTACTACGTGACCAGCTCACCGAAGAAGAGCGTATGGTAGCGGATAGCGCGCGTCAGTTTTTTCAAAAAGAGTTGATGCCGAGCATTATCAGTGCCAACCGTCATGAGCATTTTGATCGCAATATCATGCGCCAGATGGGTGATATGGGCTTACTTGGCATGACGATTAATGGCTATGGCTGTGCGGGTCTATCCAGCGTTGCTTATGGTTTGGTTGCTAAGGAAATAGAAGCAGTAGATTCAGGCTACCGCTCAGCGATGAGTGTGCAATCAAGTTTGGTCATGCATCCGATTTGGGCGTATGGCACTGAAGAACAGAAAGAAAAATATCTCCCTAAACTTGCGACTGGCGAATATGTCGGCTGTTTTGGTTTGACCGAGCCAGACTCAGGTTCAGATCCCTCATCGATGTTGACGCGTGCGCGCGCAGTCGAAGGCGGCTATGAGTTGACGGGTAATAAAATGTGGATCACCAACAGCCCTATCGCTGATGTGTTTATCATTTGGGCAAAAGACGACGAAGGTAAGATACGAGGTTTTATCTTAGACAAAGGCATGAAAGGGCTGTCAGCGCCAAAGATTGAAGGTAAGTTCTCGCTACGTGCATCCGTTACTGGTGAGATTGTGATGGATAAAGTGTTCGTACCTGAAACCAATGCTTTCCCAGATATACGCGGTCTAAAAGGCCCGTTTGGCTGTCTAAATAAAGCCCGTTATGGTATCGCTTGGGGTTCGATGGGTGCGGCTGAATTCTGCTGGAAAGCAGCTCGTCAATATACCCTTGAGCGTATTCAGTTTGACCGTCCACTCGCGGCAACACAATTGGTACAGTTAAAGCTTGCCGATATGCAAACAGAAATTGCGCTAGGTCTTCAAGCTGCGTTACGTGTCGGTCGTTTAATGGATGATAACCAAGCCACGCCTGAAATGATTTCGCTGATTAAGCGTAATAACTGTGGTAAGGCGCTTGATATTGCTCGCGTGGCCCGTGATATGCATGGTGGTAATGGTATCTCTGACGAATATCACGTCATTCGCCATGTGATGAATTTAGAAGCGGTGAACACTTATGAAGGTACACATGATATTCATGCGCTTATCTTAGGCCGTGCACAGACTGGCATTCAAGCGTTTTCATAGTTTTTAGGTCGAGTTTATCTGGAGTGTCACTAGGGCGTGTCCTCATTTTAAAATGGTGAGAGAAGTGTTAGTGAGGGTTGCGAATGGCGTCTGATGCTTCCTATAATAATGGTTGTGATTGATAATTGCTTTACCAATATTTCACCAATAACTATAAATAAGATCAACGCCAAGGAGCGTTTTATGTCTAAAAATACATTAAAATTATCGAACCCAAGTTTGCTCAAACAGCAGTGTTTTATTAAGGATGGCTGGCACGATTCCAGTGCCAGTAATAATGACAGTAAAACTATCGAGGTCAGCAATCCCTTTACTGGGGAGGTTATTGGCACTGTGCCAAGCTTGAGCAAAGAGGATGTCAATGAAGCGGTTGCGTATTCTCATGATGCTCAAATAGCTTGGGCGGCAAAAACAGCACAAGAGCGTAGCGAGCTGCTACAAAAGTGGGCAGACCTCATCGATGCCAATAAAGAAGATTTAGCGATTATTATGACTGCTGAACAAGGAAAGCCTTTGACTGAGTCACGCGGCGAAATTGGCTATGCCAATAGCTTTATTCGTTGGTTTAGCGAGGAAGGCAAACGCGTTTATGGCGACACCATTCCTGCTAATAAATCGCAACTGCGCCATGTTATTTTAAAGCAGCCAATTGGTGTTTGTGCGGCGATTACTCCTTGGAACTTTCCAGCAGCGATGATTACACGTAAAGCTGCGCCTGCACTCGCATCAGGCTGTACCATGATTATCAAGCCTGCCTCCGAAACACCATTTTCTGCCTTGGCATTGGGTGTATTAGCAGAGCAAGCCGGCATTCCAGCAGGTGTTATTCAGGTGGTGACTGGGAAATCATCAGTCATCGGTGATATTTTAACCAGTGACGTCCGTATCCAAAAACTCTCCTTTACTGGCTCGACGGAAGTGGGGCGTACATTAATGGCGCAATGTGCACCAACTGTCAAAAAACTGTCATTAGAGCTTGGTGGTAACGCACCATTTATTGTCTTTGATGACGCTGATTTGGAAAAGGCGGCTGAAGGCTTAATCGCTTCTAAGTACCGTAATGCGGGTCAAACCTGTGTCTGTGCCAACCGAGTCTATGTCCAAGATAGCATTAAAGATAAGTTTTTAGAGATCTTTGTTAAAAAAGTAGAAGCGCTTAAAGTCGGTAATGGTATGGAAGAAGGTGTCGATATTGGACCGCTTATCAATAAAGATGGCCTAGAAAAGGTTCAAGCACTATTAAACGATGCACTTGATAAAGGCGCAAAAATTGTCACTGGTGGCGATACAAATCCTGCCTCGGCACTGAGTTTTAACCCGACGGTCATTACGGATTTGAGTACCGACATGGAGATTGCCAGCGAAGAAATATTTGGCCCTATCGCAACGATATTTATCTTCTCAGACGAAGAAGAAGTGATTCGTAAAGCCAATGATACCATCTATGGTCTTGCCGCTTACTTCTATAGTAGCGATTATGCCCGCTCATGGCGCGTGACTGAAGGTCTTGAGTACGGCATCGTCGGCCATAACACAGGTTTAATCTCTACAGAAGTAGCGCCTTTTGGCGGGGTAAAACAATCAGGCTTTGGTCGTGAAGGCTCAAAATATGGTATTGAAGAATATGTTGTAACTAAATACTGGTGTTCTGAGATTAGTTAAGCTGTTTTAGCCTAAAAAATAACCGTTTATTTTAAAATGGCATATAAAACTAAGTTAATAAAAAAGCCTAGCGTCAAACGTTAGGCTTTTTTTACAGTCAGTGAAAAGTAATATTGAAAGCTATTCTTCAAGATTTTTATCTTTTGTTACTAACGAGTCGGCATGTTTCAGCAGTGATTTTTTAGCCTCAATAGGTTTGGGTTCTAAAGTTTTAGTCGCTGGCGTAGGCTTATCTTTGTCAACCGTCTTTTTTTTACTAAGAACAATCGGTTTAATAGGTTCTTTATGAACCAGACGATCAGAAGGCTTATCAAAAGGTTGGATGGTTGGTTTAAGGCTCTTTTTGATTCTTTTTTCCGCTAGAACATCTGCGGCTGTTTGTTCTTCTGCTAATGACAAATCATACAAACCTTGGTACACAGCAAGCGTTTCTTCAATCATCTCACGCATGGTAAATTGAGTGGTTATCTCAGGGCGTGTCACGCTTTCTAGCTGATTTCTCACTGATTTACATAGCGCTTTGGCATTGTATTTTTTTACCAATCCTTGCGGGTAGAGCGGCTGTAAAATTTCACTAAACGCCGCTTGGTCCCAACCAATTACTGGCGTTCCCAAGTGAATGGCTTGCAGGGCATTGATGCCGATAGATTCAGGTTCGTTGGCAAGCGCCATCACGATATTGGCCGCTGATAACCACTCACGCATGTCGTTGCGTTTGCTGCCCACATAAGTAATACGCTCAGCCAAGCCTAGTGTATTGGTGCGTTGACGGAAGTCTTCATGCGCCACATCACCATCTCTATAATCCTCGTCCATAATAATGACATGGATATTAGGGAATTGCTCTTGCAAGTTACCCAAAATATCAATCAACCATTCTTGACCGTATTCATTGCCAATAATGGTTGGAAATACCAGCCACTTTTTATGCTCAAGCTCAGGGTATTCAGCAAAGGTATGCCGCAGCCAATAAACAGAAGGATTGTGCCGATAAGGATAGCGGCGGGTATCGATGCCACGGTAGATGCGCTTAATCACTTTAGGCTCAAGCTCTTCGCGGCGCAGTCCTTTTTTTAGATAGTTGGTCACACTATCAGAGACTGTGATAATCGTATCGACATCGAGCAGGGCTTGCGAGTATTTATTGATGGGGTAAAAGCCATACATGGTCGAGATCAGTTTTGGCATACGTTTGACACGTGCGCGGCGTAGTGCCAAGTGTAGTATCCATGCAGGCGTGCGCGAGTGCACATGAATGATGTCAGGATTGTATTTTTCAATCAGACGGCGCAATGCCGCGACTTGCAATAAAGACAACCAGGATTTTTTATTCATATATAACTGGTGGTAGTTATTGCCATCACGCTTCAGGCGTATGACCAATTCATTGTCTTCATCAGCACTAGAGACAATAATTGAAGTATGATCATTTTTGACCAATGCGCGGCCAAGATGAAAAATGCCGCGCTCGGATTCATCATGCTTTAAAGACGACAGTAAGCGCATAACTTTCATAGTGGCATTGATGACCAGTTAATAATATCAAGTTGCTATTGTCAGTTAAAAGCGGTCAAAACTCAACCATCAAGATAAAAAGATAGGATTAGGTTATTGGTTTCTGCCCTCTTTGATGTTAACGATCATAAAGTAGCCTTACCAAAAATGCTGATAGCGCTGCTCGCTCATGCTCACTATGAATATTAGCGGGATGTTGAGTTTCCCTTGTAGTCGTTCGTAATTGATGGTTGCCATAAGCGCAGATTACCAATTCATTTATAAGCTATTATTTTAGAAAAATGGCTTGCAAGTCACTGTAATTATTAGAGAAATATTGATTTTATGCGACAACTGTTGTCGTGCTATTTATGAGGTTTTTAATTAAAGGAGCAGGGGTTAGGCAAGGTTTGAACCACTTCTTCTGAGAAGTGTTTTTTGACAATTAGATGTCCTTTTTTATCAAACTCAACATTGTACTTGGGATAAATCGCAGATTCACTATTGCTATGAGTTGAAGGTAAAGCCATCTCTTTATCCGAGAAAAAATGACGGGCAATCCAGAGTTTTTGATCATTGTCATATTCAACACTACACCGACTTTTTAGATCAAAATCAAAGTATAGATCAAAATTTTGTTTTTTATCCCCACGACCAAATAGTATATTAGCTCCGCATGAACTACCACAGCCGATATAGACATGATAAGTATCTTTATCGACTCTTTTGAGCGAAGTATGGTTCCAGCCGTAACCACCCATGTCATCCATAATTACAGTTTCTATTATGGTGCCATCATTTAACGTTTCGCTTTTAAGGATATAACCATCATCACAATATTCATGACCGTCTTTACTCATATATGCAGTACAAATTTTCGACATATAAAAGCTATCGTCAAATTTTGGTTCGGTGGCTTCAGCCCAAGATGTAGAACTTAAGAGACAGCCGTAAATGATAAAAATCAATGAATAAAGAAAAGAAGGTTTATACATGCAAACAACAACCAGATATTTGTTTTGGATTAAAAGCACTATAGCAAAAGGTTGGCTGTTAAGGAATAAAGTGCACGTATAAAAAAGGCCTTGCTCACTAGAAAAATAGCGCGCAAGACCTTTTATTGATTTTTAAGATTTTATGCTGTATTTATTGCACTTTGGCGCGTATGACCACAGTCTGTGCAGCATTTGGACTCAGGTCAACCAAGTTCCACTTAAGGCCAGAGTAGTTCTCTTTGACAACCACTGTATTACCTACTTGCTGAATGGTTTGGTATGTATCGCCGCCAGTGGTTGCAAGCGTTGGTAGCGGGCTATTCAACGATACTAATCTCACGCCATTTGGCAACGAAACCATGGCATTAATATCAGTCACAGGCTGCGCGGTGGTATTGGTATAAGTCGTATGATATTCAATAATATCACCAGGCGCGATATGGTTGGCAGGAACTGCTACCTCACGTCCATCGCTGTTTTTAAGGATTTTCATCACTTTGGTTTGAGCGTTGACGATATCAGGCATATTAAAGGTGGGTGTGAGTTGTATGGTGTCTATAGTAGTTGTCGTCGATACATTAGCATTAATAACGGGCAATTGGCTAGCAGGCGTGACAGGCAATACTTGCGTTACTGTACTCGCCGTCGGCACGGCTATCACATCGACTCTGTTGGTTTGATTGGTCGCCTTATTTGTTACAGGTACGCTCGTGACAGTGGTGCTACCTTGAGAGATGACTGTATTGTCGTTAGTACCTTGACGAACGACATAACGCGGCACATTGCTGACTTGAGTGATCGAAAAAGGCATACCGTCTTGCATGGTAATACCGTTAGACGTCGCATTAATAGTGGTGTTTTTGCCGTCAGAGTACTGTTCAACCACGGTGGTACTATCGCCAGCAGACGGATTAATGGCTACTTCAGTAGCGGCATTTGCTGATGACAGAGCCAGTACTGTACCGGCCAAAATCGCCGATACTGCCGTGAATGTGGCTGTTTTTTGCAAACCAGTTGAGCGATTCATAGTAGTGGTCATAATAAAGTCCTTTAAAGGTACCGTCAGTAAAGCAGGTATAAGTATACTTATACCATTCACAAAAATTAGAATGGCAAGGAAAACGAGTTCAAGTACTACGCCTTGTAGACTAAACGAGTCTGACACAGCCAATCTTACTTTTTGGGTTTGGTATTAGATAAACAAAACCCCCGTTAAATGACACTACAGAGCAGGCCAAATAACGAGGGTCGAGGGGATAGTGATAACAGTAATAAACAGCCAAACGATACAAGCTGTTTATCAAAGCATGCTATCAAACTATAAAATTACCGATTTATCCGTCATTATTTTAATGAATAGCTAAGCATGCGCCATGCGCCTAATTATTTAGCCATTTCAACTCAACAATTATGCGCTAAAACGGATTAAATAGAACAGCTGCATTGTGTAACTGCCGTCCTATAAACAATGATTTTTTGTGTGCTTTACTTTATTTACTTCTTAAAAGAATTACTATTTTACTGACTATAAAAGCTAAAAAATCCAATTAAATTAATCGTATATGACTTTCATAATTTCGTATTCGACCACGCCTTTTGGGGTTTCGATACGTACTTCATCGCCTTCGAATTTGCCAATTAAACCACGGGCAATCGGTGAGTTGACAGAGATTTTACCCGCTTTAAAGTCAGCTTCATCGTCGCCAACGATTTTATATTGTTTCTCTTCTTCGGTGTCCATATTTTCGATAACGACGCTCACGCCGAATATGATACGACCGTCTTTTGGCAAAGTCGCAGTATCGATGACTTGAGCACCGCCTAATTTGGCTTCGATATCGCGGATACGTGCTTCACAAAACCCTTGCTGTTCACGGGCAGCATGGTATTCAGCATTTTCTTTTAAGTCGCCGTGTTCGCGAGCTTCAGCGATAGCGGCTGTGATACGAGGACGGTCGACACTTTTTAACTGTTTGAGTTCAGTTTCTAAAGCAGCATGTCCTTGTGGAGTCATGGGGTAACGTTGCATATTTTTTCCTTAAACCAATAACACCACACCACCTCCTACTCTTAGCGAATAGTGAGATGGTGTCAGCGTTGTAGCAATGAGTATGAAGTATAAAAAGAGTAAGGTTTAGACTGCGTAATAGGCAAAGGTAGAGTCATGCTTGAGCGTACGACGCTTAAGCTGAGGTGCACTTAACCTTACGTAATAAAAAGCATAGTCGCAGTTCAGCCACTATGCTTTTTAGGTCTATTTCTTTAAAAGTGTCGTTTTTTTAAAGCATTATTATCATATCAAAATCAATAACAAGTTTCGCATTGGCTTTTAATTTAGCCTAGCGATTAGGCTTAATCTACTGAAATTATGCAGCCAAGTCAATAGAGTTAAACGATAGTCTTCGCTTGTTCATGCAAATCTTGCAGCTTATAAACGTCAAATGGCAAGTCAATCGCGTAAGATTTACAAACCGCATCCGCCGCGCCTAGGGTGGTGACATAGAATACCTTGCCTTGTAGCGCGCTACGGCGAATAGAGAAAGAATCCTCTTGTGCCTGCTTGCCTTCGGTGGTGTTGATAATCATGTCGATTTTGCCATTTTTTAAGGCATCAACGATGTGTGGGCGACCTTCGGTAACTTTATTGATTTGCTTACATTCGATACCATTTTCTGCCAATACTTTTTGGGTACCAGTAGTAGCAACGATATTAAAGCCAAAGTCGATAAGCTGACGGGCGATAGGCGCCACTTGCTCTTTATCGCTATCACGTACTGAGATAAAGATGGTTTTGTTTTCGCCTTCGGTTGGCAAACCTGGCAGACGCTCATTACTACCGATGACGGCCTTGTAAAAAGCTTCGCCAAAAGTTTTACCAACGCCCATGACTTCACCGGTTGATTTCATCTCAGGGCTTAAGATTGGGTCAACACCTGGGAATTTGGCAAATGGGAATACCGCTTCTTTGACCGCATAGAATGCAGGTACGATTTCAGTGGTAAAGCCTTGGTCTTTTAGCGAGGTGCCCGCCATACAACGCGCGGCGATTTGCGCTAGTGATGTACCGATGCATTTAGACACAAACGGTACGGTACGCGCAGCGCGTGGGTTGACTTCAAGGATATAAACGGTTTCACCTTTTACAGCAAATTGCACGTTCATTAGACCGACAACACCAAGCTCTTTTGCCATGGCAATCGTTTGCGCGCGCATGACGTCACACAATTCATCAGACAACGAGTAGGGTGGCAATGAGCATGCTGAGTCACCAGAGTGTACGCCTGCTTGTTCGATATGCTGCATGATACCGCCAATCACGACGTCTGTACCGTCGCTAACACAGTCCACATCGACTTCGATCGCGTCATCTAAAAAGCGGTCTAACAATACTGGCGCTTCGTTTGATGCTTGTACGGCGGTGCGCAGATAATGTCTTAACTCGTCTTCGTTGTAGACGATTTCCATCGCGCGACCACCGAGTACGTAAGAGGGGCGTACGACCAATGGATAACCCACGTCTTTTGCTTTTATCAAGCCGTCTTCTAAGCTCGTGGCCAAGGCATTGGTTGGTTGAATAAGGTTTAATTGTTGAATCATATGTTGGAAGCGTTCGCGATCTTCTGCGCGGTCAATCGCATCAGGGCTAGTACCGATTATTTTGACCCCAGCAGATTCTAAAGCGCGCGCCAGTTTCAATGGTGTTTGACCACCAAACTGCACAATCACCCCATCAGGATTTTCGATACGCACAATTTCTAATACGTCTTCAAGCGTAATTGGCTCAAAATATAGACGGTCAGAGGTGTCATAATCGGTTGAAACGGTTTCAGGGTTACAGTTGACCATGATGGTCTCATAACCGTCTTCGCGCATCGCAAGTGCCGCGTGGACACAGCAATAGTCAAACTCGATACCTTGACCGATACGGTTAGGACCACCACCGATAACCATGATTTTTTTGTTATCCGTTGGGTTGGCTTCACATTCGCTATCATACGTTGAGTACATATAAGCGGTACTGGTGGCAAATTCTGCGGCACAAGTGTCGACGCGCTTATAAACGGGATAAACGTTTAAGTCCCAGCGTTTTTTACGTAGCTGCTTTTGTGACACACCAAGCAACTTCGCCAAACGTAGGTCAGATAAGCCTTTACGCTTAAAGCTACGTAATTTTTTCTCGTTCAAACCGCCAAAGCC
The DNA here is from genome assembly GCF_052378235.1 of Psychrobacter sp. AOP3-A1-26. NCBI lineage: Bacteria > Pseudomonadati > Pseudomonadota > Gammaproteobacteria > Moraxellales > Moraxellaceae > Psychrobacter > Psychrobacter sp. AOP3-A1-26. Next base: position 56,457 of record NZ_JBQSXN010000001.1, on the reverse strand, counting down.
TAGTGCTTTAACCGTTGCTTCAGTGTTAACGATATCTTCGATTTGCACCAAGAACCATGGGTCGATTTTGGTTAAGTTAAACACCTCATCGACGCTCATACCAATACGGAAAGCATCAGCAATATAATAAATGCGTTCAGGCGTTGGGATGGTCAAGCGATTGGTAATCTCGCTACGGGCCTTTTCAATACTTACTTTTGATAAGTCAATTTGCTCATCAAAACCATCATTGCCGGTTTCCATACCACGCAGTGCTTTTTGCATGGATTCTTGGAAGTTACGACCAATCGCCATCACTTCACCAACCGACTTCATTTGTGTTGATAATACACTATCGGCTTGTGGAAATTTTTCAAAGTTAAAACGAGGTATTTTAGTGACGACATAATCAAGCGCAGGCTCGAAGCTGGCTGGCGTTTTGCCACCAGTGATATCATTTTGCAATTCATCTAACGTATACCCAATGGCCAGTTTGGCAGCGATTTTGGCAATCGGGAAGCCAGTGGCTTTTGACGCCAATGCTGATGAACGTGAGACGCGTGGATTCATTTCGATAACGACCATGCGACCGGTCTCAGGGTTGATACCAAACTGGACGTTTGAGCCGCCCGTTTCGACACCAATTTCACGCAGTACAGCTAATGAAGCATTACGCATGATTTGGTATTCTTTATCGGTCAAAGTTTGTGCTGGGGCAACCGTGATTGAGTCGCCGGTATGCACGCCCATTGGGTCAAAGTTTTCGATGGCACAAATGATGATGCAGTTGTCGTTTTTATCACGAACTACTTCCATCTCATACTCTTTCCAACCGATTAATGATTCATCGATAAGGAGTTGATGGTTTGGTGATAAATCAAAGCCTCGCTCACAAATCTCGATAAATTCATCACGGTTATACGCGATACCGCCACCGGAGCCGCCCATGGTGAATGACGGACGAATGATACACGGATAGCCCATTTTTTCTTGGGTAATAAACGCTTCTTCCATGGTTTCAGCGGTTTCAGCGCGTGGACACTCAAGGCCGATACGCTTCATGGCTTTATCAAATAAGTTGCGGTCTTCTGCCATCTCGATTGAATCTTTGGTCGCGCCAATCAGCTCACAATTGTATTTGGTTAATACGCCGTGCTTATCCAATTCGAGCGCACAGTTTAGCGCCGTCTGTCCGCCCATCGTGGGCAAGATCGCGTCAGGACGTTCTTTGGCAATGATTTGCTCAACCGTCTGCCAAGTAATCGGCTCGATGTATGTCGCATCAGCCATGACAGGGTCGGTCATGATGGTCGCTGGGTTTGAGTTGACCAAGATGACGCGGTAACCTTCTTCTTTTAGCGCTTTACAGGCTTGGGCACCTGAATAATCAAATTCACACGCTTGACCGATGACGATAGGGCCTGCGCCAATGATAAGAATGCTTTTTATGTCGGTACGTTTTGGCATAGTTAGGGCTACCTTCGTTAGTATGATGTTTTAATTGATTGATAATTCGGATAAAAATGTGTTTGAACAGTGCTATATTTTAATAAGGCTATATCTTAATCAAACAATGTTGTTTTGCGTGGGTCAGCTTAAACCATCGTTTGTGATCTAAGCTGTATAACGAATATCTATTTATTACTAATGACTTATACTTAAAAGCTACTTAACAATTTATACTTTAGCCGCTGCCATCAACTCTGCAAATTTATCAAACAGTGGTGCGGCATCATGCGGTCCCGGACTGGCTTCTGGATGACCTTGGAAGCTAAAGACTGGCTTGTTGGTCAGCTCGATACCTTGGTTAGTACCGTCAAACAACGAGCGATGGGTCGACTTAACGTTGTCTGGCAAGGTGTCTTCATCAACCGCAAAACCATGATTTTGACTGGTAATCATAACCGTACCAGCAGCTAAATCCTGTACTGGATGGTTGGCACCATGATGACCGGTTTTCATTTTGATGGTTTTTGCGCCGCTGGCAAGACCAATTAATTGATGACCTAAGCAGATACCAAAGGTTGGAATATTGGTTTCTTCAATGATATGACGTACCGCATCGATAGCATAGTCACAAGCAGCAGGGTCGCCAGGACCATTTGATAAGAAGATACCGTCTGGATTCATTTTGATAACGTCAGCAATAGGCGTTTGCGCTGGTACCACTGTTACATGACAGCCGCGGTCCACAAGCATACGTAGAATGTTGGTTTTGCTGCCAAAGTCATAAGCGACTACATTGTATTTTGCTTCAACATGGCTGCCAAGCTGTTTAAAGAAGCCGCCCGTACCGCTATCATGGCTGCCAGGTATATCACGGTTAAGCAGCGTATCTGATAAATCCCAGCTACCGGCTGTCCACTCAAACGTCGTTGGCGTACAGCATTCTTTTGCTAAGTCCATGCCTTCTATGCCAGCGAATTCTTGCGCCAGTTTAATCGCTTGTTGCTCATCGTCGCTGCTAATCGTTTCACCATTAGAAGCAGTCATGATACAACCGTTTTGCGCCCCTTTATCACGTAGCAAGCGAGTCAGCTGACGTGTATCGATATCAGCGATAGCGACCGTGTTATGATTTTGTAGGTAATCGCTCAGTGATTCTGAGTTGCGGAAGTTTGAGGTGACCATCGTCGCATCACGGATGATAAGGCCGTCAGCCCATACTTTATGACCGTTGCCAGACTCTGTGTCTTCAGTGTTGGTACCGGTATTACCTATGTGCGGATAGGTGAGGGTGACGAGCTGACGTGCGTAACTTGGGTCGGTGAGAATCTCTTGATACCCTGTCATGGCTGTATTAAAAACCACCTCACCGACACGATGACCGAGACTGCCGATACTCAAACCATGAAAAATCGTACCGTCTGCTAGTGCCAAAATTGCTTGTATTTCTGTCGATGAATTCAAGGGTTGTTGCCTCCGCTGTTATTAGTGAGTGCCATGATTTTAATGATGAAAATTTTGCGCTAAAATAGCCTTTTATCTCTATTTAACTGCTGCTAAATAACAATAAAAAAAGAGCCAGAGCCAAAATTTTTCCACAAAAAAGCGAGAAGACATTATTGATGGAAACTACAAAACCCACTAGATAGTGAATAGGTAACTTGCATCATGTCCGCTCGCTTTGGCACAGATTTTGCGCATTATACTAGAGTTTTGCGTTAAGGGCTAGCATCTTAACTAGAGATAGGCTAATAAAATGCATATACAACCTAAAGCTTGCTTATTTATTCATAATACCTGTTATTTATTAAAAAATTGCCTCAGTTATTAATAGCATTTCTAAACGAATAAAAACTATAGAACGAATAAAAATCAGTAACAGCTTTAAAAATTATAATGAACCGATAAGCCGTAGTAATCTGGAGATAGGTTAGTGGCGATATGCAGTTGATCATCATAATAGCTTTTTGTTAAATACATGCTACTGGCAACCCCTAGGGCTGCACCAGCCAATACATCAACCGTATCATGTTCATCGGCTTCGACACGGCTATAGGCAACAAAGCCTGCGCTGATATAAGCAGGAATGCTATATTCTAAACCATAGCGTTTATGAATAAAGCTAGCACCTTGAAAAGCCCTTGAGGTATGACCAGAGGGAAAAGATTTATCATCGCTGCCATCAGGTCGTTCTTTATCAATCATCGTCTTTAAGGCATAAGTAGCGGCAACATTGGTAGCAAATGAGTAGTAAAATTGCTGTCGACCCTCTTTATCATCCATATAATAAGTGCTACCGTAAGCAACGGCAGGTATGGCAAAGGATAGAATGTCTCCTGCTTGTTCAATACCAGAGCTATTGGCTGCATGAGCAGGGGTAGCGACAATGATGCTACTGGATAACAATATAATCGCTGAATGTTTTTTGCTGATCATGGCGGCGAGCCTAAATAGGGTTTATTGGCGGCATTATACTATAGTCAGTTCCATGTAAAAACGACACAGTAGGGCTGGAATGAATTTTTCATAGCCTCTGTCGGCGTAAGCACAGCAAGCTAGAAAAATTTATAGCAGTCGTACGTTATCACCTAATGTATCTGTTTTTATCGAGTATCGACTATACAGAACAGAGCTTTTATTTTTGAATGTTCAACACGGCCTAAGCTTTACGATTATCGGGCTTTACAACATATTTTTATAAAAAATAACGACTAAGGATAGATTATGATTTATCAATATTTAGATAAGGTGCCTGAATTTGCAGTACCTTTTAATGGTTGGGTGGCAGATTCCGCGCAAGTCATGGGTGATGTATATTTGGGTCATCAAGCCAGTATTTGGTTTGGCGCGGTGCTGCGTGGCGATAACGAGCGTATCCATATCGGTGATTATAGTAACGTCCAAGAAAACAGCGTGATTCATACCGACGCAGGGATTGAGGTTAAAATCGGCAACTATGTGACGATTGGTCATTTAGCGATGCTGCATGGCTGTGAAGTCGGTGATAATAGCTTGATTGGAATTGGTGCTGTGGTTTTAAATAACGCCAAAATCGGTAAAAACTGTATCATTGGTGCCAAAGCCTTGGTTACAGAAGGCAAAGAGATTCCAGATAATTCGCTGGTGATGGGTGCCCCTGCAAAAGTGGTTAAGACATTAACCGACGAGCAAGCAGCGATGTTAAAGCTATCAGCCATGCATTATGCGGAGCGTTGTCAGCAGTTTAAAACAGGCTTAACAGAGATAGCGATGCCTGATTAATTGTTAGCGCAGTAAGAAGGGTTTTATCAAAACAATAGGATAGTATGATAATAGCCTATCCTCTTTATGTCTTTTATAGCGCTTTATAGTTGTACGTCATGGTGATAAATGCACCGAGTTTTATACCATAAGCATCATAATCAGCCAAATAATTGCAAAGATAATAATACCGATGATAAGTCCGCGAAATATATCATGGCGTATAGAGTGGTCACTAAGATAAGTGTTGTTGCCTGTTTTGTCGATGTTTAAAGCATTGACGCTCTCAGCACCAGCGCTTTTACCAACGATGAAACCTATTAACGCGCCAAGCACTAACATAAATGGGGTAAATAGCCAAAATATATCGCCATTGCCCATACCGGCTATTGAGCGAATGACCACGATGGCAAGGTCGATAAGTAGGCCGCCAAAACCGTACAGTAGTGCATTTAAGAGCGCATACAGTATGCGGTCTAAAGGCGACTGATAGCTCTTACCTAATTGACGTCGTCTGATTTCTCTGATTGAGCGAGCAGGGCGTCGTGGTCTATTAAGCGAAGCGGTTTTATCATTAGACGCTTTCATGAAATTCTCTATTTTTATTATTAAGTAGATTAAAGGCATGCTAAAGCAAATAATTTACCATAGTTTTGTTCGGTGAACAGTAGTGTTCTCGAAAAGTATTTATATTAAAGTCTATTCAGAAACTATCAACATCAAAGATTATAATTTTACACCACAATAATAAGGCTCCACTATGCAAGCGACACAAGCACAGAACTCGCAAAAAGAACTGGCGTTATTTGATTTAGACCATACTTTACTCGATGTCGATAGCGACTATCTATGGGGCGAGTATATCGTCAAGCACAACCTCGTCGATGAAGCTGAGTATCGCACGGCCAATCAGAAGTTTTATCAAGATTATATCGAAGGCACGCTTGATGCGACGGAATATAATGAATTTGTGGCGCAGTTCTTGAGTAGCTTACCAATGGACAAGCTCCATGCGCTGCGAGAAGACTATATTAAAAGTGAAATTGAGCCACATATTCGCCCAAAAGCGATGGAAGTGCTGTGTCAGCATATCGAAAAAGGTCATAATGTGGTGATTATTTCGGCAACCAATGACTTTGTGGTTTCGGCGATTGCCAAGCGCTTTGGTGTAGCAGATGCCAATGTGTTATCGACCCCACTTGAGATACAAAATGAGCGCTATACGGGCAAGTTAACTGATAAGCCAAATTTTAAAGAAGGGAAGATTTACCATTTAGATAAGTGGCTCAATAAACAGCAATTGGCTGGTATTACCTTTGATAAGACTTATGCCTATTCAGATTCCAAGAATGATATTCCGCTGCTCGAATGGGCAGATGTGGCTATCTGCGTGTCACCCGATGAGGCGCTACAGGCGCATGCGTTAGCCCATCGCTGGGCAGTTGAAGATTGGTCAATTTAGGCTGTTTTAATGATGAGCAATAAGAAATAATCAACCATTTAACCTCAATCTCATTTAAAATAGCACCAGATTCGTTGGCTATTTATCTTAAAAACACAGGAACCTTTATGGAAATTAATCCGTATCAAGAACAAATCAAAGATTTATCAGAGCGTGGGCAGGACTTGCGGAGGTATCTTTGACTTCGATGGTAAGCAAGAACGCTTGGAAGAAGTCAACCTAGAGCTAGAAAATCCTGAGCTATGGAACGATCCAGAGCGCGCGACCAAAATTAATAAAGAAAAAAGCCAGCTTGACGGTGTTATCGACGTCGTAGTGTCGCTTGAGACCACCTTAGAAGATGCGTCTGCGATGCTAGAGTTAGCCGAAGAAGCAGAAGACGAATCACTGCTTGCTGATGTGCAAGCCGAGCTCGACAATGCTGAGAAACGCGTGGCTGATTTAGAATTCCGCCGCATGTTTAGCGGTGAGATGGATCCGAACAACTGCTACTTAGATATTCAATCGGGCAGTGGCGGCACAGAAGCGCAAGACTGGGCAGAAATGCTGCTGCGCATGTATACACGCTGGGCAGAAGCGCACGGTTTTAAAGTTGATGTGATTGAAGTGTCATCTGGCGGTGTCGCTGGCATTAAATCAGCGACGATTGAGATTAAAGGCGATTATGCTTTTGGTTGGTTGCGTACCGAAATCGGCGTCCATCGCCTCGTACGTAAATCCCCATTTGATAGTAATAACGGTCGCCATACGTCATTTGCTGCCGTATTTGTCTCACCTGAAGTCGATGATAATGTCGAGATTGATATCAATCCGGCTGACTTACGCACGGACACTTACCGCTCATCAGGTGCAGGCGGTCAGCACGTCAATACCACGGATTCTGCGGTTCGTATCACTCATGAGCCAACGGGTGTGGTGGTGACCTGCCAAAACGAGCGTAGCCAACACGGTAACAAAGCCACGGCAATGAAAATGCTGCGTGCCAAGTTATATGAGCTTGAGATGCAAAAACGCATGGAATCACAGCAAGCGGTCGAAGACAATAAATCTGACGTCGGCTGGGGCAGTCAAATTCGCTCTTATGTACTGGATGATTCACGTATCAAAGACTTACGCACGGGCGTTGAAACCTTTAATACGGGTGCTGTACTGGATGGTGATTTGGATCAATTTATCGAAGCCAGTTTAAAGGCTGGATTGTAGTTGACACTATTAATATTGAAAGCAAGTGACATACATAAATTATGTCATGCATGATGTAATAAAGAACACTCAACTCCGTTGTTCGCAAGCTCTCAAAGTCGTTCGCTTAGCTTTATTAAATCAAGCCTAAAAAGGGTGTGCTGTACTTATATAAAGCTAAATTTAGTTTATTCTCTGAAATAAATATAGTTTAAGGAAAATTATGCCAAGCGTTAATCATTATTTTGATAATAAAGTCACTTCTATTGCCTTTCAAACGGCTACTAGGCCTGCGACCGTTGGTGTTATGGAGATTGGTGAATATGAATTTGACACCAGTGAGTTTGAAACCATGAGTGTAGTCAGCGGTGCATTAACAGTAAAGCTGCCAGAAAGCGATGAGTGGCAGACTTTTAATGCTGGCGAGCAATTTACCGTTGAAGCCAATCAGAAGTTCAACGTTAAAATTGATGTCGAAAGCGCTTATCTATGTGTATATGGTAAATAGCTACTTCTCACGCTAGGGCGTGTACTCAATTCAAGCGATTGTATCTAAATGGGCTAAAAATGGCTAAATTTTGCCAAATATCGTCAAATAGCTGATTAATATCCCGATATTATTTGCGCTATTTTCCTCGTTTGACTGCAATTTATCTCATTTTTATAACCATTTTTAAAATGAGGACACGCCCTAGTGTAATCGTTAAAAAAACGCCAAGTTTATGCTTGGCGTTTTTTTTGTATTTTACACATCGATTACATTTTGGCCGTGGCAAACACATAGCAAATACTGCTGTAGTTAACTATGCTAAAACAACTATTTTATTAAATGAGTGTTTTTATGGCGACGTTAAATGAACAGATAAATACGCCAGATGTGCGCCATGATTATGAGCATTTAGCGCGCTTGGCGAATTTGCGCTACGTTAGCGATGATGAGCTTGGGTTTACGCGCAGACGTTGGGGGCGCGGTTTTACGTATCGAGATGCGACTGGTAAAACGGTCAAAGACAAGGCACTGCGTCAGCGTTTTGATGCGTTAGTAATACCGCCCATGTGGTCAGAGGTTTGGATATGCCAAGATGAAAAAGGACATCTACAATCGACAGGTCGTGATGACAAAGCCCGTAAGCAGTATCTGTATCATCCAGAATGGAATCGCGTGCGTGATCAGGCTAAGTTCGATGCGATGATAGGTTTTGCCGAGGCGCTGCCTAATCTACGAGCGCAAGTTGAAAAAGACTTAGAAGCAGAAGAGTTATCCCATGATAATGTGCTAGCAGCAGTGGTTAAATTATTAGAGACGACGTTAATTCGTATTGGAAATAGCCGCTATGCAAAACTCAATAAAAGCTACGGTTTGAGTACGTTACGCAGTAAACATGTGAGTGAGACAAATACGGGCTTGGCGTTTGATTTTGTCGGTAAAAGTGCCAAAGCACATCATATAGAGCTGCAAGATGAGCGTTTGATTGAGATAGTACAAGCCTGTTCTGAACTACCTGGTTATCAGATTTTCAAATACTTGGATGACAATGGCGATAAGCAAGTGATTGATAGCGCCGATATCAATGATTACATACGTCAGCATACTTGCGCTACTGATTGCGAAAGTGAAGTGTATAGCGGAAATTTATACAGTGCAAAGGATTTTCGCACATGGATGGCCAGTGTGTTGGCTGCCAGTTATCTTTATGACGAGTTGCAAACGTCAGTTGGCAATGCGATATTAACCAGTGAGTCTAACAGCCCTGAGCGCCAGCAGTTGGTCATTGATATGGTCAAAGAAGTCGCAGAGGAGCTTGGCAATACGCCTGCTGTCTGCCGTGCTTCTTATATCAATCCTATGATTATTGAGTGGTTTTTGGCAGGAAAGTTTTTTGACACTTATAAACAAGCGCGGCGTGGTCGCACCAAAAAACACCAAAGCTGTGAGGAGAAGGCGTTACTTGGGTTTTTGAATGCCTTGCAGTAAAGTTTATATCCGTTAGTCATTAAATAATGATACGTTATGTATTGAAATAAGTAGAAAAGTACGTTACTAATAGACTATCTTAAATATTAGGATAGGAAATGGTCTATAGGATATGTCCGTTTTGTCTATATGGCATGTTTTCTATCACTTACTTAACATTGCTAAAGGATTAGCTTATGAACACCTCAGTTTCAAATACGACTACGCATACTGCAAGCACGCTAACGAGCTATAGCGATTATTATAATAATTTTGATATCAATGCGTTATTGACAGAAATCTTTGGTGAGCATTTAGACGATCGTTTAAATGCCTATATGGCATGCTGCGGTCGCCATGTGCGTGACGGCCGCGCGGATAAGCTTGCGTTAGTGCATGAAGATACTAATGGCAATGTGACGCGGATGAGCTTTGCTGAGCTGGATAAAGCCAGTGCGCAAGTAGCCAACTTACTACAATCTTATGGCGTAAAAGTAGGCGACCAAGTAGCGACTATGTTGCCGCGTACTCCCGAATTATTAACCATTGTATTAGCAATTTGGCGGATTGGCGCGGTATATCAACCGTTATTTACGGCTTTTGGCTATGACTCTATTAAGTACCGCATGGACAAAGCCAATACCAAGGTGGTCTTTACCAATCAAGAGAATCGTGACAAGTTTAAAGATCTAGCTGAGCAAACCAAAATGGTATTGGTAGGCAATAAAGTAGATGCGCAAAGCTGGGGGGATGATAGCTATGCTGAAATGATAGCAGGGCAGCCGCAAACCATAGAAGCGGTTACTTTGAATACTGATGCGCCATTTTTACAGATGTTTACCTCAGGCACAGTAGGTAAGGCAAAAGGTGTCAGCGTACCATTAGCCGCTTTATCAGCCTTTTATTTATATATGCGCTATGCCATTGACTTACGCGAGGATGATCATTACTGGAATATGGCCGATCCAGGCTGGGCGTATGGTTTGTATTATGCGATCACAGGTCCTTTATTATTGGGCGTCACCACTTATTTTAATGAAGCGAGTTTTGATGCTCAGAATACTCGTGACTTTATGGTACGTCACAAGATTACCAACTTAGCCTCTTCACCAACGGCATTTCGTATGATGAAGTCGAGTGGCGTTTTTGATGCATCGTCCGCAAATGATGACCATGCATTGTCTTTACGCTGCGCTAACTCGGCAGGAGAGACACTGAATACCGAAGTGGTAAGCTGGGTCGAAAATAATTTGGGCTGCCAAGTCTGCGATCAGTATGGGCAGACAGAAACCGGTATGACTTGCTGTGAGCATCATGCGCTGGCACATAAATGCCCAGTTGGATCGATGGGTATGCCACTACCAGGGCATACGCTGGTGGTATTAGATGATGATATGAATGTATTGCCAGATGGTGAGCAAGGGCAGTTGGCAGTGGTGGTCAGTCAATCGCCGGCGTTTTATTTCCGAGGTTATAGCTGGAATGAAAAACAAGCGTTCGTTGATGATTACTATTTAACCGGCGATGTGGTCGAACGTCATAGTGATGGCAGTTACTGGTTCTCAGGGCGTGATGACGACATCATTACTACTGCTGGTTATCGCGTGGGTCCAACCGATGTTGAAAACACGGTGCTCGAACACGATGCCGTTGCAGAGTCAGCCGCCGTCGGTATACCTGATGAAGTGCGTGGTCATACCATCAAATCTTATGTGGTGTTGAAGAGCGGTATCGAAGGAACTGAAGAGATTGCGAAGGAGATTAAGGACTTGGTACGTAAACGTCTATCGGCCCATGCTTATCCGCGTGAAGTTGAGTTTGTGTCTGAGTTGCCAAAGACGCCAAGTGGTAAGATTCAGCGCTTTTTACTGAGAAGTTTATCCGCTTCTTAAATACATCAAATTATTAATCAGATAACAAATTAGACAGTTAAATAATAATACCAAGGAATAGTTATGCAAATTGAACAATACAGCTTTTTGGTTACTGGCGGAGCGTCAGGTTTGGGTGAGGCAGTGGTTCGCGCTATTGTCGCTAAAGGTGGCAAAGCCGTTATCGCTGACCTTAACGAGTCAGCAGGGCAAGCATTGGTCGATGAGCTTGGTGACAATGTCCGTTTTGCACGTTGTGATATCACCAGTGGCGATGATGTGCAAGTAGCTGTCGTTATGGCTGAAAAAGAGTTTGGTGGTCTGCAAGGGTCGATTAACTGTGCTGGTATTGCGGTGGTACAAAAGCTATTAGACCGTGAAAACAATCCAGCCGATCTTGATGCTTTTAGCCGTGGGGTCAATATCAACCTCGTTGGCTCTTTCAATGTCGCGCGTCTGGTCGCAGCCAGTATCGCTAAGCGTGTGGCTGCTCAACCATCAGATGAAGCCAATGCTGATAACGGAATTATTATCAACACGGCCTCTATTGCTGCTTTTGATGGGCAAGTAGGGCAAGCCAGTTATGCTTCATCGAAAGCGGGCGTGGTCGGTCTGACTTTACCACTGGCTCGTGAGCTGGCGCGCCATGGTGTTCGGGTAATGACGATTGCACCGGGGGTTTTTGCTACTCCGATGATGGAAAGTATTCCAGAAAAAGCGCGCGAACAGTTAGAGGCAGGCGTTCCTTATCCTAAACGTTTGGGCAATCCCAATGAATTTGCCAAACTGGTCATGCATATCATTGATAACGCCTATTTAAATGGTGAAGTTATTCGTCTTGATGGGGCCATTCGTATGGTTTAGTTTAGCAACTGTCAGAACTCATTTTTATCTTATCCATAACTTTTGCACAGAGTTGAGCCACCAAACATGGCATAGTGCTTTGATATATTATGACTCATTGCTATTACGCGTTGATTATAAGGATTAAAGTCTATGTCGTTTTTTCGTCAAAATTCTAGTAAGTATTCAAGTTGGTTGTTTATCGTAATAGGGCTTAGTTTTGCTACTATTATCGGCACGAGTGCTATCGCTGCTGCTAAGGATGCCGCGAAATATCCGCAGCCTATTTCCAATGAAGACATTATCGATAAAGTCTTTGTCGATAAATCCGAGCGTCGTCTACAGTTAATGAGCGGTGACAAAGTGATTAAGTCTTACCATATTGCACTCGGTGGTAGTCCGATTGGACATAAGCAACAAGAAGGCGATCAGCGTACACCGATAGGGTCGTATACACTCGATTATAAAAACGAAAAATCTCAATATTATCGTTCTATGCACGTTAGTTATCCCAATGCTGTAGATAAGGCTAAGGCGAAATCACGCGGTGTGAGCCCAGGTGGTGCGATTATGATTCATGGACAAAAAAATGGTTTTGGTGCATTAGCAATGCTTAACCAACAACGCGATTGGACGGCAGGCTGTATGGCGGTTACCAATGATGAGATGGATGAAATCATGGCAGCCGTCAAGGTTGGTACCCCTATTGAGATTGTTGAGTAAATGGTCTTTATACAGCCCCTAGATTCATTTTAAAATAGTACAGCGCTATTGGGATTAATTATTCGTAGCCTCTATCGGCGCAGGCACAGCAAGCAAGAAAAAAATCTATCCCAGTAGTGCGTTATAATACTTTTATTTAGGACTGGCTATACCCTGTCTATACTTATCTTGTTTTTTAACCCCCGTTCCTCTTTCTTAAACCCTCATATTTCTTTCATTTATTCTCTTGAAATACTTGCCTAATGTGCCTATTAAGACTTTATAGTCGATATCATTGTTAATAGTAAGGTTTAATGTAAAAGTGTTATTTCTCATGGGCTTTTGCTCATATTGGCTTACTTCAATCAGACACTAGCTATTATTGACCACAGTTAAATTGATATTGAAATATTACTCAATAAACCCTATATAGATAACAACCAAAAGCTTGCGGTAACGTTAAATACTTATAAAAAACCGCAGCTATTACTTAATTATATAGGCTTAGTTATATAAGCAAATTATAAGAGGACACAAATATGAGGTTCGAAAAATTTACCCAAAAGTTGCAATCAGCGATTCAAGAAGCACAAAGTCTGGCGCTAGGTCGTGACCATACTGGTATCGATCCGGTGCATTTGCTTGCGGTATTACTGCAAGATGAATCCAATCTGTCTATTTGTCAGCAAGCGGGCGCGTCTATTCCAGCGTTGAAAAATGGCGTGGCAAAAGCATTAGACAATCAAGCGACGATTAGCGAGCCGACAGGTGATGTCAATCTAAATCCAAACTCGGTTAAAATTTTGAACTTGGCAGATCGTCAAGCACAAAAAGAAGGCGATGATTTTATCGCCACCGAATGGGTGATATTAGCACTTGCTGAGCAAGGTGAAACCAAAAAGATATTTGAAAGTGCTGGCGTGACCGCGACCAAATTAAAAGCGGTGATTGAGCAGTTGCGTGGTGATGACACCGTGAACAATCAAAATGCGGAAGATCAGCGTGATGCGTTGAATAAATATACCATTAACCTGACTGAACAGGCGGAACTTGGCAAGCTTGATCCGGTGATTGGTCGTGATGAAGAGATTCGCCGTACCATTCAAGTGTTGTCGCGTCGTACCAAAAATAATCCGGTGCTCATCGGTGAGCCAGGTGTGGGTAAAACCGCTATCGTCGAAGGCTTGGCGCAAAAAATTATCAACGGTGATGTGCCAGAAGGTCTACGCCGTAAAGAAGTGCTGTCGTTAGACTTGGGTGCGCTTATTGCAGGGGCAAAATTCCGCGGTGAGTTTGAAGAGCGGCTCAAAAGCGTACTGAGCGATTTGGCCAAGCAAGAAGGTAACGTCATCTTATTTATCGATGAGCTGCACACTATGGTGGGCGCTGGTAAGTCAGAAGGGGCGATGGATGCCGGTAATATGCTCAAACCTGCGCTTGCTCGCGGTGAGCTGCACTGCGTTGGTGCGACGACATTGGATGAGTATCGCCAATTTATCGAAAAAGATGCTGCGCTTGAGCGTCGTTTCCAAAAAGTATTGGTCGATGAACCGACGGTCGAAGATACCATTGCGATATTACGTGGTCTCAAAGAGCGTTATGAGCTGCATCACGGTGTCGATATCCAGGACAGCGCAATTATTGCGGCGGCGCGGATGAGTCATCGTTATATTACCGATCGCAAATTGCCTGATAAAGCGATTGACTTAATTGATGAAGCAGCCAGTCGCTTGCGTATGGAAATGGACAGTAAGCCTGAGTCGTTGGGTAAGCTTGATAGCCGTTTGATTCAGCTAAAAATGCAGCGCGAAGTACTCAAAAACGAAGAAGATGCTGGCGCGCAAGCAGAGCGTAAGGTGCTTGATAGCCAAATCGAGGAATTAGAGAAAGAATACGCGGATCTTAATGAGATTTGGCAAGCCGAAAAAGCCTTGGTTAAAGGTAGTCAGCAGCTAAAAGACGAGTTGGATAAAGCGCGTATTGCTTATGACAAAGCCAGCCGCGAAGGCGACTATGAGACCATGAGTAAGCTGCAATATGAGACTCTTCCGCAGCTTGAGCGCCGTATTCATGAATCTGATCTGGCAGAGCAAAAAGAGCAGAGCGGTGAAGATAGCGGTATAAAGCTGCTACGTAATAAAGTAACCGATAATGAAATTGCCGAAGTTGTTGCCGCAGCGACCGGTATTCCGGTCAGTAAAATGATGCAAGGCGAGCGTGACAAAATGCTAGCAATGGAAGAAAAACTCCATGAGCGCGTCATCGGTCAAGACGAAGCGGTCGAAGCCGTGGCAAATGCTGTACGCCGTAGTCGCGCTGGCTTGTCTGACCCCAACCGCCCTTCAGGTTCGTTCTTGTTCTTAGGACCTACGGGTGTGGGTAAAACAGAGCTGACCAAATCACTGGCAAACTTCTTGTTTGATAGTGAAGACGCCATTGTGCGTATCGACATGAGTGAATATATGGAGAAGCACAGCGTCAGCCGTTTGGTGGGCGCGCCTCCAGGCTATGTCGGTTATGAAGAAGGCGGTACTTTGACCGAAGCAGTACGTCGTAAGCCTTATAGCGTGCTACTGTTTGATGAAGTTGAGAAAGCGCATCCTGATGTGTTCAATATCTTATTGCAAGTATTAGACGATGGTCGTTTGACGGATTCGCAAGGTCGCGTAGTAGACTTTAAAAACACCGTTATTATCATGACCAGTAATTTAGGTTCGCATAAGATTCAAGAGATGGTCGGCGAAAGTTACGAGGATATCAAGGCTGAGGTGATGGATTCAGTTGGACAGCATTTCCGTCCAGAGTTCGTTAACCGTATTGATGAGATTGTGGTATTCCATCCGCTTGGTATGTCGCAAATGGCAGGTATTGCCGATATTCAATTGGATCGTTTACGTCAGCGTATCCAAGAGCGTGAGATGGATATCGAGCTGTCATCTGAGGCGATGAACAAACTGGTAGCGGTCGGTTATGATCCAGTATATGGTGCGCGTCCGCTAAAACGTGCTATCCAGCAAGAGATTGAAAACCCATTGTCATTAAAGCTACTAGCAGGTGACTTTGTCGCTGGCGATATCATCAAAGTCGATGTTGGCGCTGATGATAAACTAACCTTTGATAAGCTTAGAATGAGCTAATAGTAAACTTTAGCTATTATTTTAAACGTTACATTGAACCCCTTATCTGCTAAGGCAAATAAGGGGTTTTTCTATAGACAAACATAACCTGTACCAGAATAGATAAAGTCCTTGTTATATTATAAAAAAGCGCACAAGGATGGCTAGTATGACAATTATAAAAATGGCGATAGATAGGCATACCGCTCAGAACGCTAAAAATAAAATATTGAAAAAACACGTGGCACCATTATTAGCAGCAATGTCATTGTTGTTTAGCACGGCTGCTTGCTCTGACCAGTCAATCATTGACACCAATGGCGATTTGGCAAAATATCAAGAAGCAGAAGATTCAGTCGTCAATGAGTTTTTACATGCTGAGAAACCTACCTTTACCACCAAAACAGTTGCCACTTTTAATGAGCCTTGGGCGATGACTGCACTTCCTAGAGAAGGTGATGAGTCGTTAAAACTGCTTGTGACTCAAAAGACAGGAGAGTTATTTGTCGTCGATGCAGCAACAGGTAATAAGACAGCCATCACTGGTGTGCCCAAAGTGGCTTATGGCGGGCAGGGTGGTCTTGGCGATGTTATTCTGGCGCCAGATTTCGCAACGTCTAATAATATATATCTTAGCTACGTCGAAGCTGGTACAGGACCTGACAGTCGTAAATTCGGTGCTAAAGTCATCAAAGCCAAACTGTCAGGTTTGGACGTTGGTCAACCAAGCTTGCAAGCCATTAGGCCCATTTGGCAGCAAACACCAAAGATGAAAGGACAGGGTCATTACAGCCATCGATTGCTATTCTCACCTGATGGAAGGTATCTATATATCAGCTCAGGTGAGCGCCAAGAAAAAACCCCAGCGCAAGATATGAGTGTCAACTTGGGTAAAATAATCAGGTTAAAACCTGACGGTACTGTGCCAGCCGATAATCCATTTATGGATAAAAACAATGATGTCTCGGCACAATTTTGGACAATCGGTCATCGCAATGTGCTCGGTATGGCATTTGATGATAAAGGAAAGTTATGGGCGCATGAAATGGGACCACGCGGCGGCGACGAGTTTAATCTCATTGAAAAAGGCAAAAACTATGGTTGGCCACTAGTATCCAATGGGTGTAATTATACAGGGACGGACATTCCTGACCATGATACCCGTCCTGATTTTGCAGCGCCAAAAATTACTTGGACGCCTGTGGTATCGCCTTCATCGATGAGCATTTATAAATCTGGTAAACATAATGATTTTCCAGCGTGGCAAGGAGATGTACTTATCAGCGGTCTATCATCAAAAGCGCTTATTGTGGTTAATCTGGATGACAATGATAGTGATAATGACAGCGCTTCTGAGCGTTATCGTTATGATATGGGTAAGCGTATTCGTAGTGTGCTAGCAGTAGATGGTGAAGTGTGGTTATTAGAAGATGGTGATGAGGCTAGGCTGCTGCATTTATTTCCTAAGTAAATACTGATTGAATTCCAAAATAAAAGCAGTGACATATAGTGGGTTCATTTTAAACCGAGACAGTACTATTGGTGATAAAAAATAAATATTTGTACGGTTTTTACTTTAAGTTTATCTTTCTTAATATTAACCCATGAGTGCCGGTTAAAACTACAGGGTATTGAATCAGGTTTGATAGTTTGTACGTATCTTGTTAAGGTAGGCACCTTAAAAAATTGAGATGACTAAATGGATCATGTGAAAGTTGGCCGATTGGGCCCTTTTCCACGGGTAAGTAAACCTGTGTTTTTAACTTCTGCGCTGTTAATTCTTGCGTTTATTATATTCGGTGCCTTTTTTAATGATTTGGCAAGCGAAGTCTTTGGACAGGCAAAGGCATTTGTGTCTATACGCTTTGGCTGGTTCTTTATTGTTGTTGTCAATCTAGTACTGGTCATGAGTATTTACATGATCTTTAGTCGCTATGGTGACATTAGACTTGGCCATCAAACAGAAAGACCAGAGTACAATCTAGTTTCTTGGATTGGAATGTTGTTTTCAGCGGGTATTGGTATTGGACTACTATACTGGGGCACCGCCGAGCCGCTACAGCATTTTATGGCACCGCCAAACGGTGACCCCGAGACGATTGCTGCTGCCAAACAGGCAATGAATATCTCATTCTTGCATTATGGTTTGCATGTATGGGCAGTCTACGGCATGGTGGCGTTGGCATTGGCCTATTTCCACTATCGAGTCGGTTTGCCATTGGCCATTCGCTCAACGCTGTACCCTTTGATTGGTAAAAAAATCTATGGTCCTATGGGCCATACCGTTGATACGCTAGCGGTGTTCGGTACGATGTTTGGGGTGGTGACCACCTTGGGTTTGGGTGTATTGCAGATTAACTCTGGTCTTGAGACGCTGTTTGGTGTTCCAAATAACATCACCGTACAGATTATTTTAATTGCCTTTATCACCATGCTAGCAGGGTTATCTCTGTTTATGGGGCTGGATAAAGGGATTAAGCGCCTCAGTGATATTAATATACTATTTACGGTCGTATTGCTAAGCTTCGTGATTATCTTAGGGCCTACGCAGTTTATTTTTAATAGCTTTGTCGAAAATATTGGTAATTATCTGCATCAAGTCATACCATTAGGAACGTGGACCGAGTCTTATAACGGCGAAGAAAACTGGCAGTCATCGTGGACGATTTTCTATTGGGCATGGTGGATTAGCTGGTCGCCATTTGTAGGTGTATTCGTCGCACGTATTTCTCGTGGGCGTACTATCCGTGAGTTCATATTAGGCGTACTGTTGATTCCTATTACCATTTTGTTCTTATGGTTCACCGCTTTTGGTGGCTCAGCAGTACATATGGAGCTGATGGCAGCGGTTGATCCTAATATCGCAAGCCCTGGTTTAGTTGAAGCAGTCAGGGCTGATACCGGTAGTGCTATCTTTAAGCTGATGGAGTCTTATCCATTAACTTCAGCATTGAACTTGCTAATCGTGGTAATGATTGTACTTTGGTTTGTCACTTCATCGGATTCAGCCAGTTTTGTCATTGATATGTTGACCTCAGGTGGTGATACCAATCCACCAAAAATTCAGCGTTTGTTTTGGGCAGGTACTGAAGGTGTTATCGCCGCTGTATTATTAGCAGCAGGTGGCTTAGGTGCACTGCAAGCAGCGTCTATCGTGTCAGGTTTTCCTTTTGCTATTGTCATTGTTATTATGATGTACTCCTTATTGCGCGGCTTAAGTCGAGATCGGTTGATTTTATATCGTAATCAGCAGTGGTTTATCACTGAAGAATCAGCAGAGCACAACTCAGCCAATGAGTTCCGTGATGAAGAACTGCTAACAGGTCCGCCTGATTTCGAAAAATCTGATAATTAAGTATTGTTAAAGTAAAAAGTAGCAAAGCTCACCTAAAAGCCCCAGCTTATGATTAAGCTGGGGCTTTCTTTATTTAGTTCGGCAGTGTTATTTGTTTTATTGGCTTACGTTTACGTCAGGTTGTGCGCACTGTCCTTTAACGTAACCGATTGCCACCGTTGTGCCACAAGCTGAACATGCATTACCCGCCGTGCGATAGCTGATACCTGAGCGGTTTTTTATTTTGACACAGACAGGGTCATATTGCATGGTACACATCGTTTGTTCAGGATTGTAAGGTGGGCACTTAGTAAAAGGGTTGTCGTTAGATATCTGCTGGTTGTATTCAGTGGTATGCATAGGAGGCGTGTCAGGTGTATTGACGCTTTGGATATTGTTACAGCCAGCCAAAGCCACTGTTGCTGATAATCCTAATAATGACAAGCATAATCGCCATGACTGAAATAAGTGTTTCATAACAATATCTCCTTATAGGTAGCAACTGATAACTTCCTGTTATCAAAAACGATTGCTTTAATACTTATTAGCAATAGGACGGGTTAAACTCATAATAGCTTATTTCGGGGTAGTGAGCCACCAAATTATAGCCAATAAAAAACCCAAGCTTAATCGTAAGCTTGGGTTTAAGTCTTGGTGCTACAAGAACTTTTGAAAAATTAGCTAAGTCTTTTCGTCTTATTCGCTAGGCTTGTCGTCTTTATTAAGCTGGACATATTTGTCGAAATTTTGTGCGTAATCAGTCAAGTTGTCACTGAGCATTTGACGGTATTGTTTGGTATAAAACTCAACAATATCGTCTTTTTCTTTGGCGAAATCATCACCTTTTACAAAGCCAATAGAAGCAACAGATGCGCTATAACGTGCAGCAGCATAAAGTAATGAAGCACCTACTTGGCCTGAATGCGCCTCAGGACCTAGTTGGCTGTTTGCTACGCCAATAATAGCGTCGGCACGTTGGTAAAACGCCTGCATTTCAGGGGTGATTTCAAGGCTAGTGTCAATATTGTCATTTTTGTTTTGAGCGTCGTCTGGAATGTTATCTTGAGACATAAGCGACTCCTAATAATGGTAGGTAAGTTTAAAGGTCTAAATTAAATGAAAGTATATTTCACGCGAGGTTTATAAACCCGCATCTGCTTTTAAGATTTCAGCTTTGTCTGTTTTTTCCCACGTAAAGGCGGTTTCAGAACCTTGGCGACCAAAATGTCCGAAAGTAGAAGTTTGCTGATACATTGGTTGTAATAAATTCAGCATACGAGTAATACCATAAGGGCGTAGATCGAAATGGGTACGAATCAAACGAATGATTTCTTCATGACTGATTTTATTGGTGCCAAAAGTATTAACCGAAATAGACGTCGGTTCAGCAACGCCAATCGCATAACTGATTTGTACTTCACAGCGCTCAGCGATGCCAGCGGCAACCAAGTTTTTGGCCACATAACGCACAGCATAAGCGGCACTACGGTCTACTTTTGAAGGGTCTTTACCACTAAATGCACCGCCACCATGACGAGCCATACCGCCATAAGTATCAACGATAATTTTACGTCCAGTCAATCCTGCATCACCAACGGGACCGCCAATAACAAACTTGCCAGTTGGGTTGATGTGGTAACGCGTACCAGCGTGCAATAAATCTGCTGGTAATACTTGCTTGATGATAGATTCCATCACCGCTTCTTGTAAATCGGCTTGTGAGATACTTGGATCGTGCTGCGTGGATAATACCACTGCATCAATGGCAATAGGGTGGTTGCCTTCATATTTTAAGGTAACTTGCGCTTTTGCGTCTGGGCGTAGCCAAGGCAGTTCGCCTGCACGGCGTAACTCAGACTGACGCTCCATTAAACGATGAGCATATTCGATAGGCGCTGGCATTAAAACGTCGGTTTCATTACTGGCATAGCCAAACATCAGCCCTTGGTCACCAGCGCCTTGCTCTTCAGGGTCGCTACGATCGACGCCTTGGGCGATTTCAGGAGATTGTTTACCAAGCATATTGATAACAGCACAGGTCTCGCCATCAAAGCCTAAGTCTGAATGGTGATAACCGATACCGTTTACCGTATCGCGTACAATACGTTCAACATCGATATTTGCGGTCGTGGTCACTTCACCTGCTAATATCACCGCACCTGTCTTAACCAGCGTTTCGCACGCCACGCGCGCATGTAAATCTTCACGTAAGATGGCATCAAGGATAGCGTCTGATATTTGGTCAGCCATTTTATCGGGATGGCCTTCGCTCACAGATTCTGAGGTAAATAAGTTGTATTCGCGCATAATAGGATCGCTTAATTGAATCAATAAAGGTAGGGAAAAGCATAGCGTCTGGGCGCTGCTTTAATTAATATTGGCCAAACAAATCAATTGCTCGGTGATAAGGTGATAAATAGGTACTGCTCAATTCACTTGATAATAAATGCATGTATCAATTAGATATTGAAAAATATGTGGTTAAGCTTAGTCTGGTTTCATGCTTTAGTAGAAGTGCTATTTAATAATAAGCATTTGCCAACATGGTGATTGTTGCCTGATTATATGACAGTAATTAATCTGGCTTATCAGCGTTAAAATAGGCTTATTTTAACTCGAAACGTGATAAAACTCTAGTGAGCGTCGCTTGTTCTTCTATAAGTAATATTCAACAATGGCATTATAATTCTAAAAACTTAGCTTTATCTTTAAACATACATTCGTCATAAACAGGGCAAGCGCCACATTTGGGCGTGCGTGCCTGACAAGTATAGCGCCCATGCAAAATGAGATAATGATGGGCATCAACGATAAAGTCATCTGGAATACGTTCGACCAGTTTTTGCTCGACAATTAAGACGTTTTTGCCAGTCGCGAGACCAGTACGGTTACCCACTCGAAAGATATGGGTATCGACTGCCATCGTTGGTTGTCCAAAAGCAGTATTTAACACCACATTGGCCGTCTTACGGCCAACGCCCGCTAGAGACTCTAAGTCTTTGCGATTATCTGGGACAGTACTGTTAAATTTCTCTATCAAATCATGGCAGGTTTTAATGACGTTTTTGGCTTTGGCATTATATAGCCCAATGTTTTTGATATAAGATTTTAGACCGTCTTCACCCAATGCCAATATCGCCTCAGGGGTGTTCGCTACAGGATAGAGCTGATTGGTCGCAATATTGACGCTGACATCGGTTGCCTGTGCGGATAATATAACGGCGATCAGTAGCTCGAAATTACTACCATAGTTTAACTCTGTAACTGGTTCGTCAATCGTTGCTGCCAATTTTTCAAAGAACGGGCGCACGTCGCGATTGGGTAGTCGCCTCGATGGCGGGGTATCGGCAGTTTTATGTTTGACGGTTTTACTCATGGTATTTTGACTATTATTTTATCTAATGGTTATTCAAAAGCAGATGGTCGCTATTAAAATTGTGCGAGCTCAGCTTGCAACGCTTCAAGTTCTGTCTGTTTGTTCTCATTAGGGCGTACGCTAAGCTGTTTTTCTAGTTTTTTAATTTTACTGCGTAGCTTGGCGGCGGCAATGGTATTTTTTGCTTGCGCTTCGCTGATATTCAACGATTGGCTAGCAGCATTATTCAGTTTTGCTTCTACCATACTGACCACAGGCTTGCTATTGCTGCTATCAGCCAGCTGTTCGGTGACGCGCCTAAGGTGAGTATGATAGCGCTGCCTCAAATCATCTTGTTCTGCTTCACGCTCAGAGATAGACAGCTCGCGCTCGATAGTGACCAAATCAATACAGTCAACTGGGCAAGGGGCGATACATAGCTCGCAGCCTGTGCACAAATCCGTAAAGATAGTATGCATGTGCTTGCCAGTACCGACAATAGCATCAACTGGGCATGCAGGGATACATTTGGTACAGCCGATACAGTCATCTTCACGGATAACGGCGCGTACCTCGGTAGGCCTAGACGATATGGCATCTATTGGCCATTGAGAAGGCGCCGCGCTCAGTATCGATTCATCACTGTTTATATCGATAATTTGGGCGATGGCATTGGTAACAGGTTGACCACCAGGCACGCATTTATTGTATGGCTCACCGTCTAGCACGATAGCAGCTGCATACGGTAAGCAGCCATCTGGATGGTCGCATAAACCACACTGTGTTTGCGGTAGGCAAGCATCAATATCTGAAATCTTCGTTTGTATATCAGCAGGTAGTGCTTTTATGTTCAAGCTATCGAACAATATTGGCAGATTGACTAAGCGGATATTGGTGCTACTTTGCATTTAATTAGGAACCTTAACGTCAGTGGTCAGTGCTGATATTAGAATAAATATAGTGATAGTAAGGGTTAGGGTGTAAAGCGTTAAATCGTCATACCTTGCTCGTTCATAATCTGCGCAATCAGCTCGTAAGCAATACTACCTTTTGATGGTATTTTGGGCAAGTTTGAAAGGTCAAAAAAGTCGGCGTGTGACAGCTCGTCTTCTTGAATAATAAGTTCGCCACCTGCATAAGCCGCCCGAAAGCCGAGCATCAAATTAGATGGAAACGGCCATGGCTGGCTACTCACATAGCGAATATCCGTTAGGCTAATATTAACCTCTTCGGCCACTTCACGAACGACTGCATGTTCCAAGCTTTCACCGACCTCTACAAACCCTGCAATCAAACCATATTGTAGCGTTTGCTGCGGTGTCTTTTGCTGTCCGTAACGGTGGTGATGGGCCAGTAAAATCTGCATTTCACCCGTATGTGGGTTTGGTCTTGTGATGGCTGTGATGACACAAGGCTGTACGCGCGGGTATTGGCGCAATCGACAAGCTGGGCAGACCATCGAACGCTCATTTTGTTTGGCATGAACGGTTGGGGTAGCGCAGCGGCTACAAAACTGTGTGTCTGCCTGCCAGCGCAATAACTGCATGGCTTGACTAAGCTGATCTGACACAGCAACAGGCAACTGGGTAATCAGCTGGCGATACGGAACAAAAGCCTTACCGCTACTCTCAGCGATGATAGGCAGCGCAATCTCGTTTGTTATTGCATAATCATAAGTAATGGCACTGGCCGCTGGCGCAGTAAAGGTGTCATCAGTCTCAATTGACTTACCTGTATTCTTACCATTCTTATCAGCACCGTCTTGAGCAGACAACCAGTGACTCGGGGCTAGGCTTTCAAGTAGCGCGACGTGGCCAAGCTGATACGCTTGTTGATACTCGCTATGGCTTGTATTTGCATTAGATGGTGATAATTGAACCTGCAAAGGCCACCAGCCATCAGACGTTTGGCGGCACAGAACAGTATCATCACTAAATACAAAAGCGTTGGTCATATATAGAATTCCAAACTGTTTAAGGCAAGTATGCATCAGTGTTGATACAGACTTTTTTAAATTGAAATATAGTCAATCCATTATAAGTCGGATACGGTGTCCAAATTATATTAAACCAACTATATATAAATGAAGGGCGATGGCAGAAAAGCCGCCGCCATCAAGGTATCGTTGCCATTATTAAGTGTTTATTGATCGCTATGGTGGTTAAGCAGCGAGTAGATAGCTCAAGCTCTGCTGACCGACATCTAGCGCTTGTTTACTGACAGGACGATTATGTTCAAAACCATCTAAATGATGATCGACTGCCATAATGACATCAGCGATATAGGCGAGCGTACTGTCTTCAATACGTCGGCCACCTTCGATGCGCTGCTCCATATAGTTGGCCAGTTGGCTGAGCATGCTGGCAGGTGTTGGTAGCTGCAAGAAGCGTACAGCCCCTGCAACTTGGCGCATCATTTCAGGAATGTTTTGAATATTGAGCATGTCTCGCTCTGGCTCAGCCAAATAATCATTGATGGCTTGTTCGGCACTGGCAATGGCGGTACGACTTTCTTGTATCAAAGTGTCGTTGGCCGTATTGAGCTGATGCAATGAGATATGGGGATTATTCAATGGTAAATAAATCGCCCCCGGGGTATGCATTTCGGCCATCGCAATGGTGGCGTTTTCTGCATGCATCAATGCCAGCAGCAAATGGTCAAAGTCATCAGGCGAAGGTGCTTGCCAGTTTTTGACAGCATTGGCCGCTGTATCGAGGCTGTTGGCGGCATTGGATAAACCCAGCAAGCGTAGCGCCGAACTCAATGTCATGAGGTCTTCGATAATTTGCGCGGTTTGCATATCAGCAGGATTGAGCGAATCGCCACGCGCGTAGCTGTCTACATTTTCTTTGATAGTATTAATCTGGGTTTGAATGATGGTGTTCAACGTATCGGTAAGCGCTCGGTTAGGGCCTAATAAGAAACGTTTCATTTGCTCCAGCTGAGGACCTTCCAACCGATTGTTGGCATATTGCTCACGCAATATGTGCGCCGCTTCGTTATCACGCTGACAAGCAAAACTGACCAAATCGGCAAAGCGCGTATCCATCACGGGCAAATAGCTTTGGAACTGCTGCTCTAAATAAATAAGCGTATGTTTTTGGCTGAGATTGAGCGGCAAGATCGTTGCAATATCAGTAACGGCTGCAGTAGCTGCTTGCCAGAACATACTATTGCTGTTTGATGCTATCAAAGCACACGCCGCACTCATGGCGTCAAGTTTTTGCTGATCATCTGGGCTAATGGTGCCATCTTGGTTAAGCAGAGCGACACCAAGACCACTACGATATGCATAGGTCAGTAATTCACTGTCTAAATTAAGCTCGTTGAGTGGTTGGAAGTTCTGTTCAGGGTTGGCGATACTGACGCTGCTGCTACCAAACGTCGAAAAATAATCTGCTGTGATAGGAGACTCTTTCCCGTGAGCGTTGAGTTTATTGATAACCGGTAGTAATAAAATGGGCTCCACTGATTCGGTCAATAGCACAAACTCGACATAACGTTCTAGTGTCATGATGGCTTCTGATAAATCCATGATCAAGTCGACATCGTTATTATTGCCATTATCATAAAGACGCTGTAAACCATTGACGATGGTTGTGTTTAGCGTTTCCGCCCCGACTAAGGAAATCAGCTCAAAAATACAAGACAGCTGCTTTAGTACAGTGATTGAGTCCAATAATAAATGCGCCTGACTACTATCGTCATTAAACTCACTCAGATGAATCTCAGTATCTTTTAAGGTTACGATGATTTCATCATACAACAAGTGTAGAGATGGTAAGTTGAAATCAGTAACACTAAGCGTTGGGGCGGTTAACTTCATTTGCGCAGACTGGTCCATAGGTGTTTTCCATAATGTACTAATGAGAATGACGATGGTTTAAACGGTGTTTAGAAAGCATTTATTAGTATGTTTTAACGCTTAATATAACAATAATCAAGGCTATATTATACAAATGTTATTGCGCAAATGCTCGATATCATCAACGTTTTAAATGACGTTACATGTTGGCTTTTAGCTCAGGGTAGTCTTCGGCAAGTGCTGTATACCAGCTTTGACTGGCGCTCTCATTGCTGCTCGATTCTAGTAATAAAGCGGCTAAATTAGCAAGATTTGCATGAGCGGTATGTCCGCCATCGGCTTGGGTATCTTCTTCGATGGCTAGCGTAACTTGACCGCCAGTCATCGCCAGATAAACTTCAGCTAAAATTTCAGAGTCAAGTAAGGCCCCGTGAAAAGTACGGTCTTGCTTACCCACATCCAAGCGACGAACGAGAGCATCTAGGGTGTTTTTTTGCCCTGGGTATTGCTGCTTTGCCATCACCAGTGAA
Source organism: Psychrobacter sp. AOP3-A1-26 (assembly GCF_052378235.1). NCBI lineage: Bacteria > Pseudomonadati > Pseudomonadota > Gammaproteobacteria > Moraxellales > Moraxellaceae > Psychrobacter > Psychrobacter sp. AOP3-A1-26. Next base: position 29,638 of record NZ_JBQSXN010000001.1, on the reverse strand, counting down.
TCGGTCACTTGTACCCGCTCGGCAAAGTCATTCATACCAACTTTGGCAAACTCCATATTTAAGAAGTTCATATCAAACGTGGCATTGTGAGCGATAATCTCAGCACCATCCATAAACTCATAGAGTGCCTGAGCGACTTGATCAAAGGTTGGTTTATCGGTTAAAAATGCTTCAGAAATACCGTGAATGCGAATAACTTCCTCGTCCATACCGCGCAGTGGGTTGATGTAGACGTGTAGCTTTTCACCGGTAAATTTACGCCCGATCATCTCTACAATACCAACTTCGATAATACGGTCGCCTTTTAGTGGATCAAGGCCTGTAGTCTCGGTATCCATAATAAGCTGACGGTCAGACTCGTGACGGTGGATAGGCTGAGGTAACAGCGGTATAAAATGCGGATTGGCTCGACTGGTATCACCATCGAATTTTGGTGTATCCGCTACCTTATTAGCTCCTATATCAGTTTCTGTCTCTGGTATTTGAGTATTTATTGTAGTATCAGTCATAAAGGTCTGTGGTTCCGGCGTATCTGTAGGATTCTTTGGGTCGCTAGCAGTATCCTGGTAGCGATTCGTGTCTACTATAGCGTTGTTATCTACCATGCTATTAGTATGGTTTTTATCGTTATCGCTTTTTGATAGCGCTGCGTCAGACTCGTTATCAGGCTCATCATCTTCTATCATATCAAGACCCAGCGGGTCGAAACTTAGCCAATCATCGCTAGCGGTTGGTTTAGTTTCTACTATTTGGTCTTTTTTTTTAGCCGCTGCTTGGGTGTCTATCACCGATAAATTGTCACTGCTGGACGTCACGCCTAGGTTTGCCAGCTCATCTGCTTTTTCATTACCAGCATGTCCCGCATGACCTTTGACCCAGTGCCAATCTACATTACGCTGTTGGCAAAGCTCATCTAATTGTTGCCAAAGGTCTTGATTGGCGACGGGTTTTTTACTGGCTGTTTTCCAGCCGCGTTTTTTCCAGCCTTCAATCCATTCGGTGATGCCTTTTTTGACATAGCTTGAGTCTGTCCAAATCTCAAGTTTCTGCTCAAGTGGACTGTGTCTCAATGCTTGTATCGCACCCATTAGCTCCATGCGATTATTGGTCGTCTCGCTATCGCCACCATATAAATCCTGCGTTTGACCATCGCTGAATATAAGATGCGCACCCCAGCCGCCAGCACCGGGATTGCCTTTACAAGCGCCGTCCGTGTAAGCAACGATCGTGTTTGCTTTAGCGGCCAACGGATTTATGGCGTTATGGGTATTGAGCTGCTGTGCTGGGGCTTGATTGTCTGACATAAAAATGTATTGACCTAATATATAAGAAGCGTAGGGTAGCGTAAAAAAGCTTCTGCTAACGTTGTTTTAACGAGAGCTAGCACTTTATATTTTAGGCTTGAGTATAGCAAATCTATGATTGATATGGGCAGTCGCAATACACAAAATCGTAAAACCAGCTATTGCCAATTCTCTGACACCTATCATCACGCTTTTCTTGTCCTAAAATGGCAACTAATAGTGAGTTCAATATAAAAGCGGTACAGCATCCGCGTCATATCATAACGTATCTTTTTTATTTAGAACCGACTATATTAAGGCGAACATGACAAGAAAAACAGACGGGGTTTCTGTTAAAATAGACGCAGTTTAAAAGAAGAGTCTACTATAAAACTGAAAACTATCGGCGTTACAGCACTGTATCGTTGTTAAAGTGAATCCACTATATTTTGAACAATAACGCGCTTAATAAAAGCCTTTCATGCACGAATGCAGGATAACCTGATTATGTCCTTACGCTCAAACATTTCTTATAAAAGACTGTCACATTTGATGGTTGGTATTGTGGTGAGTAGCGCGCTACTTTTGAGTGCTTGTAATGATAGCAACACTCAAGCCGATACTGAAATGGTTGAGCCGGCAGCGGATTTATCAATATTTGAGGGTTGCTATACCGTCAGTGATGACGAGCCGGCGCAAATCAAAGTCAGTCAACAAGATGGTGCGTGGGTGATGCAAATGAAGGAGCCTGCAAGCACCAAGCGTGTTTGGGATGATGCTGAACCGTTAGAAGGGATTGAAAAAAGCGATATTCCAACGTTTTTCTCTATTGACCCTGATAATGTTGATGCCGTCATTGGTCGCCCTGATAGGGTACTGGTATTAGCACATGTCAAACCTGTCTATGCTAATATCGATCCGTTATTAGACAGTGAGTATCTATCCTATATTTATCGCGGTGCCAACACCATTTATCGCGTGGAATGTGACGACGTTAATACCGACATCTTAGCCAATCCTCATGCCAATATTGTGATTGATAACGTTAATGATAGTGTCTAGGTAGCCGTTATAAAACAGTATTGAATAAACGTCATTTATTATAAATAACCATATCATCAGAGTCAGGCAATATGAATTTTTTTAGTTATGTAGTGTTGGGTGGGTTTTGTTATGCGGCTGGTTGGGCAATCAGAACGCGTGTATTGGACAAACAGCCTAAACCTGAGCAGCCTTATAATCTAAAGCATCCAGCAATATTGGCGTATCTCGGCGGATTTTTTATCATTATGCTAATTGTCTCGTGGCTGATCGGTCGTTACGCATTAGGGCACACTAGCATTGATTTGCCTTTTATTATCGTCAATAGCCTCGTTGGAACCTTTGTTTATTCATTTGGTCTCAATCCTGAAAAATCTAGTTATGATGTGCCAGGCTAGCGGCTGATGCTCACTGGGTATGTTAAAAAATCTTAAGACGTTAAAAAAGCCACGACTGATAAATGCTTATCGGTCGTGGCTTTTTACTATGCTCGTTTAAAACTTATAACGGGTACAAGGCTAAGCGTTTTTCTTTAAGTCAGTGGTAGATTTGGCAGTTGATTGAGCTTTCTTCCAGGTTTGATATTTTTGCAAATCCTTTTCAATCAGTTTTAAGCAAAATGCCAGTACTAGTGCGTCGTCGATATGACCGATAAAAGGGATGAAGTCTGGGATGATATCGATCGGGTTCAAGGTATAAAGCAAGCCGACGACACCGGCCGAGATGGTCTTGTAAGGAATATCGCGATAATTGCCTTTATAATAATCCTTAATTAAACTCACAAACAGCATCAAGTCTTTGGTGAAGCGTTCAAGATGGCTACTATCTTGTAGTTTTTCTTTGAGCTTTTCTTCTTCATTTATAATGTATTCAAGATCTGCATCTAGGATGTCATCTTTTTTTTGTTTGTCAGTTGCTTTATCAGCCATTGTTATTATCCTTATTTCACAGCATTCGGTATTCTTATACTATAACAAAGTTATGGCGTGTGCCAATATCGTGCCATAACGATTTGTTGGGTTTGTGGTGGTGAGTATGCAAGTTGCTTGAGCCATTTTATGCCATAAAGTAGCGAAAAAGTAAATATAGGCAAAGATTGGGCAACTTTAAACGCTGATAAACAAGCTACAATGCGATGTCTCGATGTTATAAGTCAGTTAATAATAAAGATAAAAATCACTTAAAACGATACCAAGATAAAAATTGATAGGTAGCAACAAAATATGGCTTCAAAAACACCTTCTGTACAATCATTAAAAAATAATAAAAATGAGAGTGAGCACAAAGCGGCTGAATCACCTATAAAAAGTATGGCTGGGCTGAATCGCCGCCAGTTTTTACGTCAAATGGGTGTCTCTACTGGTGTAGGGTTATTAGCGACCCAAGGTATTACTCAGGCACTAGCATCTAATAATATTGCTCAAGATAATGGCACACAGCTGACCAAAGATGATTTGCCAACGGCATTTTTTGATGAGAGTTCGGTATCCCAAGCAATACCTTCTCAGACATTACAACCGCAAATAAGCTGTATCACGCCAAGTATTGAGACGAGGCTTTTTGCCAGTTCCAACGTCGGTGGTAGTAATGAGCGCAATCAGTTGGCATTAGATCGCTTGGCCTGTGCAGGTTTTAAAGTGGACAATCCTACGATTACTAAGCGGCAGTATCTGCGTTTTGCCGGTACTGATTCACAGCGAGCAAGCGATTTACAAAACATTGCCACCGGTGCTATCGCAGCCCCTAAGCTGCTACTGGGTGTACGCGGTGGTTATGGTGCGATGCGTTTATTACCGATGGTTGATTGGTCAACGCTGGGTCGTATCATGAAAGAGCGCGGTGCTATACTCGCAGGCTTTAGCGATGTGACCGCTATCCAGTGTGCATTACTGGCAAAAGGGGATATGAGCTCGCTTGCCGCGCCGATGCTATATAGCGAGTTTGGCAAAACTAAACCCGATCAGGTCAGCTGTCGACAGTTTGCAGAAGCACTAACCAATCCCAATTTGGTGATTAATATAAATGATGCATCTTTGACCAGTCCGAATTTACCCAGTATCTTAACAACTGCAGAACCAAAAACCTTAACCGGTACTATCTGGGGTGGCAACCTAAGTATAGTATCAGCGCTGGCAGGCAGCGAGTATTTACCACGTATTGACGGCGGCATTGTGTTCTTAGAAGATGTGGGCGAGCAAACCTATCGTATTGAGCGCATGCTGTATGATTTGTATTTAGCAGGCGTGTTTAAAGGGCAGCAAGCGATTATATTTGGTGCGTTATCGGGCGCAGGTGAGGACAGTTATGACAAGCGCTACGATGTGGCTACAGTGATTCGTCAACTGCATAAACTCACAGGATTGCCGATTTATAGTGGCATGAGCTTTGGTCATATTGGGCAAAAACACAGTTTTCCACTTGGGGCGAGCTGTCAAGTTAGCCCAAATACAGTCGGTGGTTATCAATTGGCATTTAGCGATTATCCAACGATTAAGCCTGATTCTATTCATGTCGAAGGGTTATGGCAAAATCTTTAGTCATTAGAGAAATCAGCAACAAAGAAAACCTAAATAGCCAATCGCGAAAATTTATCCTGATATTCTTTTGGGGTCAGCTCGGTGGCGCGTTTAAACAGGCGAGTAAATGAGGAGATATCATCGTAGCCGACTTGATGCGCCAGCGATTTTATCGTCACATCGCCCAACTCCAATAAACGTTTTGCCTGTTCAACTCTCACCGCTTGAATATACTCAATCGGACGCATAGCGACAGCGGATTGAAAGCGTCTATTTAATGTGCGCGGTGTGATATTAACCATGGCTGCCAAACTGCTCACTTGTAGAGGCTGATTGAAGTTCTCTTCAATGAACTCTTGTACTTGCTGAACCAATTGGTCTGCATGCGGTTTATGCAAAGTCACATTGGTATAGCTGTTCTGATTACCTCTTTTGCTATCGATGATTTGAGTTTTTGCCACTTGGGTAGAAATCTCACGCCCGCAATAGCGCTCTATTAATAACAATCCCAAATCATAAAAGGCGCTTCCTCCCGCCGCACAAAAGATATTGCCCGACTGGGTTATTGAGTCACTTTTTGACTGGCTTTTTGATTGATTCTTTGATTGATTCTTTGATTGAGTGACAAACTGGTTTTCTTGCAAATCAACCAGTGGAAAGTCTGCCTTAAATTTACTCGCATAGCCCCAATGGGTGGTGGCTATTTTATTATCGAGCAATCCTGCCTTTGCTAAAAAGAAAGCACCGCTACAATTACTAGCAATATCTGCTTTGGTACTTGCCAACCGCTGTAAATGTGGAATTAACTGGCTATTTTGGCTCAATACCTTATCGATAGAATCGCCAATGGTTGGGATTAATAATAAGTCGCACTCCGTCACATCTCGAATATCGCAATGCGCTTGCATGATTAAGCGATTGCTACATCTAATATCTGCGCCGCCTAGGCTTGCTATCTGCACATTAAATCTAGGCTCTACGGCTTCACCCGAAAATCGTTGCCAACTGACACCGGTAAATGAAAACAGGTCTAACGCGCCAGCAAGCACGCTACCAAGCACCCCATCGAAGCCAAGAATAATCACTTTAAAAGGTTTGAAATAGGGCATAGTTATCTGTTTTCCTTTATCTTTTTTTAATGGCTGTTTTTTGATAACTGCGTTCTAAGATAACTTATTTCTTAGCTGTATTTACTTAGCTCGGCGGCTTATAAATGTCTTATTTGACCGTAATTATGTCATAAATGACAATACGGCAACGTGCTAAATTAGATTAATATCAATTGATAACCAAATTTAATTAGTTAGCGAGAACACTATGGCAGCAGATACGCTTATCAACGATTTTGAATTACCGTTTCAACTCTACGATGTATTGGGTACTGAACATTTAACCGAGCATCCTAAGTTTGCAGAACACAGCCGCGAAACGTTCGATGCGGTATTGGACACTGCCAATAAAATTGCGACTCAGTTATTTTTGCCGCATAACCATGTAGCGGATAAAAACGAGCCGCAGTTCGATGGCAAAAAGGTAACCATGATAGACGATGTGAAAGTCGCCTTTGATGCGTTTCGTGAGTCAGGCTTTATCGCTGGTCGTTATAGTTTCGACGATGGTGGCATGCAATTACCTGAAACCGTGATGACCGCGGTGGCAGGCTATTTTATGGCGGCCAATCCATCGACTACTGCTTATCCATTTTTAACCACGGCGGCGATTAATGTCATCTCACATTTTGCCAGTGATGAGATTAAAAACGCCTTTATGCCGCGTATGTTAACCGGTGAATTCACTGGCACCATGGCATTAACAGAGCCACATGCTGGCTCCTCACTTGCTGATATCAAAACCACTGCTATCAAACAAGACGATGGCAGCTATCGCGTAAAAGGCAGCAAAATTTACATTTCAGGTGGCGATCACGAACTGTCTGACAATATTGTGCATTTGGTTTTAGCTAAAGTGCCGGGCGGTCCCGGTGGTGTCAAAGGTATCTCTTTATTTGCCGTGCCAAAGTATCGTTTAAATGAGGATTTATCGGTTGGCGCGCGCAATGATGTGCATCTAACCGGACTGATTCATAAGCTTGGTTATCGAGGCGCGACTTCTACCGCACTGAGCTTTGGTGATAAAGGTGACTGTCAGGGTTATCTTATCGGTGAAGAGCATTTTGGTTTGCGCTATATGTTTAAAATGATGAATGAAGCGCGCATTGCGGTTGGTTTTGGCGCAGCGATGATTGGTTATCGCGGTTATCAATATTCGCTCGATTATGCCAAGGACCGCACGCAAGGTAGAATCGCACCGAATAATAAACCTGAAGATCCAGCAACCGCTATCATTCAGCATGGTGATGTGAAGCGTATGTTACTGGCGCAAAAAGCTTATAGCGAGGGCGGCATTTCCTTATGCTTATACGGCTCAAACCTGATTGACCGTATCAATACTTGTGAGGATGCGACTCTAAAAAATGAGCTTTCAGAGTTATTAGATTTGCTCACGCCCGTATTAAAAGCATGGCCGTCTGAATATGGTCCTAAAGCCAATGATTTGGGTATCCAAGTATTGGGCGGCGCAGGCTATACGCGTGAGTATCAAGCCGAGCAATTTTGGCGTGATAACCGTCTCAATCCTATCCACGAAGGCACAAATGGCGTACAGGCATTAGATTTGTCATTCCGTAAGTTATGGCAAAATAAAGGGCTTGGTATTGAAATTCTAAAACGTGAAATTACTCAGGATTTAGAAAGCACAACCACTCTAAAAACCACGCCCGAGACTGCCAAATTGGCAGGTAAATTGATACCTTATATGGCTCATTTACATGAATTGTTGGTACATTTAAGTAAAATTCTACAAACAGAAAAAGCAATCACGCTTACCGGAAATGCCCAAGCATTGATGAATATCTTTGCTTCAATCGTAGTGAGTTGGATTTGGATTCGCCAAGCCAGCAAAGCTGAGCAATTATTAAGTGATACAACCGACGTCGAAAAACAAAACTTTTATCAAGGCAAAATACAAGCGGCAAAGTACTTTATCGATTGGGAATTACCATTAATCAATCGCGATATCGAGCTGTTAAATAATGACAATGCGGTATGTATCGATATGCAAGCAGAGTGGTTTTAATCGATTTTCAGTCATGTTTGATATTAACAATTTTAGTATTAACAAAAAATACAAACTTAAAGGAATAAATAATGACAACAATGAATAAGCAGTGGCGTTTAAAAGCGAGACCCGTTGGCGAGCCGAGCGCTGATACTTGGGATTATACCGAGTCAGAACTACCGACTGTTTCAGACGGTGAGTTACTGATTAAAATCGAATATATCTCTATCGATCCAGCGATGCGTGGTTGGTTAAACGACGCCAAATCTTATATCGCACCAGTACAGATTGGCGAAGTGATGCGTGCCGGTACTGTGGGTGAGGTTATTGAAAGCAAGCATGAGAAGTTTGTAGTCGGTGACTATGTCGCAGGTCACAATGGCGTACAGTCGTATGCAATCAGTGATGGTACTGGACTACATAAAGTTGATCCAAGCCTTGCGCCGTTGTCTTATTATTTAGGCGTGCTCGGTATGCCAGGTATGACCGGCTACTTTGGCTTATTAAAAACGGGTCAGCCAAAAGCTGGCGAGACAGTTGTTATTTCTGGCGCTGCCGGTGCGGTTGGTGGTTTGGTTGGGCAAATTGCCAAAATCAAAGGCTGCCGCGTCGTTGGTATCGCAGGTGGTTCTGAGAAATGTAAATTCTTAGTCGATGAGTTAGGTTTTGATGCGGCAATCGACTATAAGAATGAAAATGTAAAAAAAGCGTTAAAAGAAACCTGTCCAAAAGGCGTCGATGTCTATTTTGACAACGTTGGCGGCGATATTTTAAATGACGTACTGACTCAAATTAATCTGCATGCGCGTATCGTGATTTGCGGGGCGATTAGCCAATACAACACCACGACAGAAGTAAAAGGGCCATCGAATTATCTGTCATTATTGGTCAATCGTGCACGGATGGAAGGCATTGTGGTCTTTGATAATATTAAAGAATACCCGACGGCGATGAAAGATATCGCAGGCTGGATTCAGTCAGGTGATATTAAAGTAAAAGATCATATCGTTGAAGGTATCGAGACTTTTCCTGATACGTTGATGATGCTCTTTAAAGGTGAAAACTTCGGAAAACTGGTACTTAAGGTAGAGGGATAAATCATGACATTAAATACAAATGGACTTGAGTCAAATAATTTAGCAAATTTACCGGCTTCAAACGTCACAGGTAAACGTATCTTAATCACAGGCGGTGCGTCTGGCATCGGTGCGGCTAGCGCGTTACTACTGGCAAGTCGCGGTGCCAAAGTAATCATTGGCGATTTGGCAGAAGAAATGGGTGCTGCTGTTGCCAAGCAAGCCCAAGACGCTGGTAATAGTATTGTCTTTCAAAAGGTCGATGTCACTAGCGGCGATGAAGTTCGTGTATTGTTTGCCTTTGCCATGGACACTTTAGGCGGTCTAGATGTGGTGATAAATAATGCTGGTATCGATCATAAGCCTGTACCGATGCATGAGCTTAGCGATGAGGATTTTGACCGTAATATCGCTGTTAACCTAAAAGGTGTCTGGCATTGTATGCGTGCCGCTGTTGCCTGTATGGCACCGAATGGCGGTGGTCATGTGATTAATGTGGCCTCGATTGCTGGCTTGCGTTCTGCGCCTTTATTGTCAGCTTATAGCGCTGCTAAGCATGGCGTGATGGGACTGACCAAATCTGCTGCTCATGAATATGCCCGCGTCAATATTCGCTTTAATGCGGTATGCCCAAGCTTTATCGATACGCCAATGGTACGCAATACTATGGCTAATATGGATGAGCGTGCGCAGCAAGCAACCATTAAAGCCAGTCCAATGCGCCGTTTAGGTAAGGTCGATGAAGTATCTGGCGCGATTGCATGGCTGGCTAGTGATGAGAGCAGCTTTATGAATGGTCATGCTTTTACCCTTGATGGCGGTATGCTGGCTTAATAGTCAAATAACTGCTAAATCATTACGGTGTTAGCCTCGCTCGATTTACTATACGTAATATCTACGCTCGGCTGCCTTGTAATGGATTTGCAGTTTTTCAACTATAATTTATTAAGTAGTTACGATAAAAAATTGAAAACTGAATAGCTAATTTAAAATATAAGGAATAATAATGAAAGATTTATTTGATTTAACCGGCAAGATTGCTTTAGTCACGGGCGCTAGCCGTGGTATTGGCGAATCTATCGCCCGTCTTTTGGCCTCAAGAGGCGCACACGTTATTGTCTCTAGCCGTAAGATTGATGCTTGCCAAGCGGTTGCCGATAGCATTGTCGCTGATGGTCATAAAGCCAGCGCCTTTGCCTGTCATGTGGGCGAGATGGAGCAGATTGACGCAATTTTTGAGCATATCAAAAGCGAATTTGGTCAAATTGACATCTTAGTCAATAATGCCGCTGCCAACCCTTATTACGGGCATATCCTAGATACGGATTTAGCCGCTTTTGATAAGACCGTCGAAGTCAATATTCGTGGTTATTTCTTTATGTCGACGGCTGCTGGCAAAATGATGCGCGAGCAGGGCGGCGGCGTTATTTTAAATACCGCCTCGGTCAATGGCTTAGTCGCGGGTGATAAGCAAGGTATTTATTCAATCACTAAAGCGGCTGTCATCAGTATGACCAAATCTTTTGCCAAAGAATGCGGACCGTTAAATATTCGCGTCAATGCGTTATTACCAGGTTTAACCGACACTAAATTTGCCTCTGCTTTGACTACCAATGATAAAGTCTTAAAAATGGCATTACATGCAATCCCGCTAGGGCGCGTGGCGGATCCAGATGAAATGGCTGGTACGGTATTATACTTAGTGTCTGACGCTTCAAGTTATACCACGGGTACAACCGTCGTTGTCGATGGTGGGATGCTTGCTTAGTTATGAATAAGTAGTTTAAAAAATAGAAACAATATTTGAAAAACCGCATGACATTGAATGTTATGCGGTTTTTCTTATTAAATGAATCTGTCTTTTAATGAGTTTGATATTTCATTTATTAATATATATCGATGCTTTTGCTAAGTTAATAAAAAAGGCGCGGTAAGACTTTCTTTTGACTTTGCCACATCCATAGGTTTGCCTTCTGCCACAATGAGACCACCTTCATCACCAGCGCCAGGACCCATATCGATAATCCAGTCGCTGTTGCTAGCAACCTGCATATCGTGTTCAACCATAATGACGGTATTGCCAGTTTCAACTAGCCCATTTAGTTGTGCCATGAGCAAGGCGATATCAGAAGGGTGTAAACCCGTCGTTGGTTCATCCAGCACATATAGCGTATTACCGCGCTGTGACCGCTGCAGTTCAGTGGCAAGTTTAATCCGTTGCGCTTCGCCACCAGACAATTCGGTTGCTGGCTGACCAAGCCTTAGATAGCCAAGTCCAACTTTTAACAGAGCATCTAGGGCGCGCATTATTGGGGCGTCATCAACAAAAAACTCAGCAGCGGCTTCGACGGTTAAATCGAGCACTTCAGCGATATTTCTACTTTGATAAGTAATCTCTAAGGTTTCGTCGTTGTAGCGTTGTCCATGGCAAACTTGGCAAGGCGAATAAACACTTGGCAGAAATAGCAGCTCAACACTGACAAAACCAACACCTTCGCAATTTGGGCAACGTCCTTTTTTAACGTTAAATGAGAAGCGTCCTGCATCATAGTGCCGTGTTTTTGCTTCTTTGGTGGCGGCAAATAATTTGCGCACATGATTGAACAGTCCAGTATAGGTCGCAAGGTTTGAGCGTGGCGTACGCCCAATGGCTTTTTGGTCAACGGTGACTAAGCGTTTGATATGCTCCATACCATCAACTATCTCTCCACCTATCGGTGTTTCTTGCTCTTGTTCCAGTAAATCAGCCTCACCCGTAGGCGCTTCAATGACGGTTTTTTGACCCAGTTGGTTATAAATTAGCTCAACCAAAGCCTGACTGACCAAGCTTGATTTACCCGAACCTGAAACCCCCGTTACTGTTGTCAATACGCCTAAAGGAAACGCTACCTCTAAACCTTGTAAGTTATTGCGCTCAATGTTAGCAAGTTTTAGCCAAGCGTTAGGTTGCCTGGATTGATGGCTTCCTGATTCGCTGTTTACTGTGGCGTCATTAGTAAAAAGATATTGTCCAGTATATGACTCCGAGATATCACGCAAGCCTTCTACAGGGCCGCTATAAATAATTTCACCACCGTGGCTGCCAGCTTTTGGTCCGACATCGACTATCCAATCGGCATGTCGAATCACACTGACATCATGCTCAACAATAAACAATGAATTGCCCGCTGCTACCAGCTCATCTAATGCCGCTAGTAGCGCTTGAGTATCCGCGGGATGTAGTCCAGCAGAAGGTTCATCGAGCACATAAACCACGCCAAATAATTTAGATCGAATTTGAGTCGCTAGCCTTAAGCGTTGTAACTCACCCGGCGATAAAGTGGGTGTGGTGCGCTCAAGCGATAAATAGCCTAAGCCAAGCTTGGTTAACGCTTCAACACGCAAGAGGATGTCGCTAGCGATACGCTGTGCGACGATGGCTTTTTCTCGGTCATGGGTAGTATCGGTGAGTTTTTTATGAGCAGCACCCTGAAGCTTAAGTGCCAATTCAGTCAGGGTTAATTGAGACAGTTCACCAATATCAAGCCCGGCAAACTTAACCGATAGTGATTCTTTTTTTAGTTTTTTACCATGGCAGCTTGGACATTCTGATATTTGCATAAACTGAGCCACGCGTTTTTTGGTGCGTGGACTTTGGGTAGTAGCAAAAGAATGTAAGACGAAGTTTTTAGCACTGGTGAATGTGCCTTTATAATTGGGTTTCTCACCTTTTTCAATCGCCGCGCGTACTTGTTCGAGGTTGTATTCTGGATAGACCGGTACTTCAGGGGTATCATCGGTAAACAGAATCCAATCGCGGGTTTTTTTTGGTAAAGTATCCCAAGGCTTATCGATATCATAGCCGAGTGTGGTGAGTATCCGGCTTAGGTTTTGTCCCTGCCATGCGGGTGGCCATGCAGCAATAGCGCGTTCGCGAATGGTTTTTGTCTTGTCAGGTACCAAGAGATCTTCTGTCACTTCAAACACTCGTCCGATACCTGAACAAGTAGGGCAAGCACCTTCAGGCGTATTTGGCGAAAACGCATCGGCATACAGCATTTCCTGTCCAGCAGGATATTCACCAGCCCGCGAATAGAGCATACGTAAGCCATTTGAAATGGTGGTCACGCTACCGACTGATGAGCGTACAGATGGTGTGCCTCGTTGTTGTTGGAGAGCAACAGCAGGCGGCAATCCTTCTATCGAATCGACATCAGGATCACCAACTTGATCGATTAACCGTCTGGCATAGGGTGATACTGAATCAAGGTAGCGACGTTGTGATTCGGCAAACAAGGTGCCAAACGCTAGTGAAGACTTGCCTGAGCCTGATATACCAGTGAAAACAACCAGCGCATTACGAGGTAAATCAACATCTACATTCTTTAAGTTATGAACCCGCGCGCCCCTTACCTGAATGCTGTTATCAGCAGGAATCTGGTAAGTCATAAAAGAAGCTTTGGGTTTTTTATTATTGTTCGTCATAAAACGCTTATTCCTATCGAATCGTCGTTTGAGTTTTAAAAGTATGAGCAAAATATTGGCTAAGAACTTTATTATTAAGTAGGTAGTAAACTAAGCAAATATAAAAGGTATCGTGACAATTTAAAATTATCCTAACATGGCAAAAAATAATCTTCGGGTAAGCTTACGCTTCACAGACAGTTGACAGACATAGTGACGTCAAACGATAACATTTATGAGGTTTAACTGACGGATTGCCACTTATCGTTTTTAAAAAATAAACTTTAAGAAATAGCCTTTAAGAAACAGTTTTTAAGAAATGCGGATTTTGAAGTTGGTAAGCTTAGAAGTGGCGAGTGAATTGATAATGGTTTATCATCGACTATACTTATTAATGATTTATAAAAGCATTTTATGATTTTTATCAGCAATACCATTAGCCTGAATGACAGCGACGTTGAGATTAGCGCGATACGGGCACAAGGTGCTGGCGGGCAAAACGTTAATAAAGTCTCGTCTGCGATTCATCTGCGTTTTGATATCCATTCGTCTAGCTTGAGTGATGTCAATAAACAGCGATTACTTGATAGTAAAGACAGCCGAATCACCAAAGAAGGTGTGCTCATTATTAAAGCGCAGCAATTTCGCACCCAAGAACGCAATAGAATTGACGCGCTTGAGCGCCTACAAAGCTTTATCAACAAAGCCACGCACATAAATAAAACCCGTAAGCCTACCAAACCAAGTAGAAATGCTAAACGTAAACGCGTCGACAAAAAAACCCAACGGGGTAAGACCAAAGCTTTACGTGGCAAGGTGGATTTTTAGATGGGCTAACTTGAAGTTTTCTCTTTTTAAGTAAACCAAAATCAAAATGCCAGCCCATGTAAGTGGCTGGCATTTTTTTACGCGTATTTAACATCAGCTTTTTAGCTAGCCAAGCCTTCTGCTTAATTCAGGAAAGCGTTTTATCATAAATAGCATTAGTAGCAGCGCCACACTGGCGATAGCCGCACCCACATAGCCCACACTTGATATTGAGATATGCGTCACCGCATAACCACCAAATAAAGCTCCTGTACCAATTCCTAAGTTAATAATCCCTGAGAACATCGACATCAGCATATCTTGCGCGTTGACATCGACCATGATAACTTTGGCTTGCATCGAGATAATAAGCAACATCAGTGCGGCGCCCCACAGTAAGGCAATCAAGCTCAGCGCCCATACCGACGTTACTGCTAATAGCAACACGAGCATAGACAGTAGCATTAATATCGTCGATATCAGCATCAATCTGGTATTAAAACGATCGCCCCAGCGACTGAATATGATACTGCCTACAATCCCTGCGACCCCAAATAATAGCAGTACAAAAGTGGCGGCGTTTTCACTAACTGAGCCAACTTGGCGCATAAAAGGCTCGATATAAGAATAAGCGGTATAGTGCGCGGTAAAGACTAACAAAATAAGTAGATACAGACAGACGAGTAATGGGTTTTTGAGCAGCTCTGGAATTTTTCTAAAAGAGCCTTCAAACATACTTGGCAGCGTTGGTAATAATCTTGCTTGTAGAATAAACACCATAAAAGCAATCACGCCAATACCGCCAAAGGTCGCGCGCCAGCCAAACCATTGACCGATTACGCGTCCCAATGGCACACCAAGTACCATCGCTAACGATGTACCGGTCGCAAGTACACTTAGCGCCAATGCCTTTTTGCCTTCAGGTGCCACGCGTATCGCAATCGCGGCGGTGATTGACCAAAATATCGCATGGGTTAGTGCAATTCCAACTCGGCTAATGAGCAGCACTTGAAAGCTCCATGCAAACACTGATAGCACATGGCTGGCAATAAATACCGCAAACAATACTAATAATAAACGTTTGCGCTCAAAGCGACTGGTCAATAGCATCAATGGCAATGACATCGCCGCAACAATCCAAGCGTATAGTGTCAACATCCAGCCGGTTTCTGCCGTGGTGATAGAAAAGTCTTGAGCAATATCACTTAATAAGGCAACTGGGACAAATTCTGTGGTATTCATAATAAAGGCGCTAACCCCCATCAAAAATACTTGGAAATACTGAGTTCGGCGAGCGTCTGAGCTCACCTCAAGATTATGTTTCATAAAGTTCAACAGTTAGAAAAGTGCTAAAAAATTAGCGTAAGAACGAGGCAGGATTATGTGGCGATATAAAAAAGGAGAGAAGATAGCAACTCAATGGCTATAGTTAAAGGAGTTTTCAGTATTTATTTTCTATCAACTGATGTGCTATCATCATTGAATCACCTATCGTGGGTTTAACAGTTTTGTTATCGCCAGCCATTATTATAATTAATGGTGGCGTACAAACCTTGCAACTTCCAGCACGATATAAAACAATTCTGGTAAAGCGCATGAGCCTGTACTCCGACATCCTCATTTGTGCCTAATTTTATTTGCCTACTTGGGCTTATTTCAACCTTTTTTGTCGGAGTTACAGGAGTCTAAGGTGTTCAACATCATGAGCCACATTGCCAACCAATCCAAATACACCCGTCATTATCATCCACGCCACCTTTTAGCACAATACGCGATTAATCAAATAGCAACACTTGAACTGCGTTCGCAAGATATTGTCAAAGCCATGGGTTACCCTCTAAAGCATACCATACCTGCCTGTGAGCGCCTGCGTCATGTACTGTCAAATAAATACCTTGGGCTTGATGGCAGCTATATCGATAAGTATTTTACAGCCGATGAGTTTTTAGCAACGCTATTTACGGTGCTGGAGTTACCTCATACACCGTTTGCAGATGACATCGCACAGATTAAAAACGACTTAGCGCATTGTCAGCGCTATGAGAAATATTTACCATATGATGGTAATATCACAGGCCATCACCTGATTTTTGAACAGAATGATGAAGTAATCGATAGAGTAGAGCATAAGCTAAAAAAATCTAAGGCATGTTGAGTGTTGAGCATTAAGTTTTAAGCAAAGCCTCACTTTTAAATTTATGAAACTTATCATCATTGCGTTTGGTACAATCTACTATTACATAGGGCTAATTCCTTCAATACTAATTATTGCTCTAAGCCCTATTTACTTTCTATTATACTTCGGCTTCTATAAAAAAGTTATTGTCTTACCTTCTCCTGTTGGAGCTCTTTGCATAATTATATCAATCTCATTATCACTTTTTATGATAGTGATATTTTTTATGGTTAGTGCTTCTATAGGAATGTGGGGTTAATTATAAAAACCTCTCTTTTAGCGTTCAAAGTCCCTGTCTTTGCTCTGTTGCCGTGCGCTAGCTCTGCTTGCTGTCTTTGCTTAGTCAGCTCTGCTCTATAGTGGGGGGGGAGGGATTCGTTGTGGAATTTAAAATTTGGCGAGTATAAATTGTCAGGTTATATAAGTAATTCTATACATTAGGCTTAGACATGGCTCGCCATAACATTACGAATAAAGCATCAAACTCTGTATTAATGGTGTATCCGTCTGACGAATAATATGCATCAAACCTAAGCGACAGCAGTTGTCGCGAGTGTTGTTTTCGACCCTTTCTTTTTGTCAGTGTTTATACTATAGTTATTGAGTCAGGCAAAAATAACGCGATATAAAGTTAATCCTCGAAGCGCAATGCTTCACTTCTTAACTGACGTATCTTAACTATTTTAAAAGGTTATTTTCGTTTATTCGTAAACCGCTGTACCTGCCAAAACCTCCTATTATCTTAAATCCAAAGCACATGATTAAAAAAGAGAGTTAGCATTTTAAAAATGCTGATAACGTACTTCTTTTTGTTAAAAATGTATTCAAGCAACCAATAAAAACACGGGTGCTTCAGCCACACTCAATCACTCATTTTACCTTTATCACGCCACTTAAAAAACTGGTGAATAGACGCGGCTGACTTAAATTTGATTTGAGAAAAAATTAAAAATGCTGCTACCAAAAAAACTAAAAAATTAAGGAAAACTTTATGACAAACACTACTGACGCTTTTGAACCAAAACGTATAGACGATATACACTGGTCAGGTGGATCAAAACTGCCTAAATCCATTCAAGATAAGGGTCAAACTAAACCAAAGGTTCCGCTGTTCTATCTGCATAACGAGTCTATCAATGACTATGAAGAAGATATTTATTTTGTGAACAACAGCGATGAGACATTAAGCTTTGTTGCTCCCTATGAGCTGATGAAGAGGGAACCAGACTGCCCTGAGGTGATTGTTGCTGTCGAGCCAAGTGAGCGCGATAAAGCCTTTACCTATACTGATGTATTACCCAAGCAAGGCGTGAAAATTGATCGCCAGCACATCATTTATGATAGTGATTATCTCAATCAAATCATTGTCTATACCATGAGTTGTGCTAGTAAGGAGATGTGGGGAGTATGGCGTTTGAGTGTGTGCGAAAAAGGTATGTTTTCGTCGTCTTATCCGTTGTTATGGGAAGAAGGGTCTAAACCTTCATTTGTTGTAAGTGCCGATAAACTAAATGATCCCAAAGATCGACCTATTTTACCGCCAGTATTGCCCATACGTCAGCAGTTATACCAGCAATGGGCTGACCATTATGACGACTCGCGTGCGAGCTTTATGACCGCTATCACAGATGTGATTTATCGTTATGATTTTGGCATGGTGGGCTGTTATTTCAACCATATGTGGGATGAATATAGTAGTGAGGCGGAGCAGACCGCCAATCGTCTCATTAAAGATAATGCCGATAGCGTAGATGATGTTTTGGTGCTGATGACTGCGGTTTATGACTCATCGTTTGGCGCTGGATATACCACAGTGCCTAAAGAGGTCGCCGAGATCATCTATGGTCTATGGCTAAGAATAGGACATAAAGATACCGTTAATAAATAAAAGAAATAATAATAAAGGAGAAAGCCATGATGTTTCCCATTGAAAATGACGACACATTTTTACTATTCTTTCACGGTCTTGATTCAAGCTGTGAGACCAATAAATACACCTGTATTAAACGTGAGCCCAAATATTGCCAAACCGTCAATTATCGAGAGGATTTCAACGAGATTTTCGATATTTATGACACACTAATACAAGAGAAAATGAGGCAGTATCCGCGAGTGGTTTTGGTAGGACATTCACTGGGCGGTTGGTTTGCCAATCACTTTGCTCATAAATATAATTTGCGTACGCTATTGATTGCGCCTTGCATTTATCCTAATGAAGTTTTGGTCGATCGCATACCACAAGTCGCTGATATGAAACTGTCATTTCCCACCTCAAATACTGAGATGGTACGGGTCATGCTTGAGGTCGAAGACGAATGTTTGGATGTGGCCGTTGCCAGACGCACGCTGGTCGATTTACCTGAGAGCTGGGAAGTGGATTACTTTGAGCGTGGTCATCATCGGATTGCCCGTGACAGTGACATTTGGTATCACTTAGTTCACCTGTGCGAAGATCCTATCGTTTGGATGGATGAGGCGACGTATCATGGTGAAGACTAAATACATTAGATACATTTTTTTGACGCGTGACTGGTATTAATTTTTCTTGCTTGCTGTGTCTACGCTGACAGAGGCTGCAAAAAACTAATACCAGTCGCACTGTATCTTTTTTACATCGAACTGACTACGTTATAAGAAAGCTATCGTGGGTTTAATGGTTTGCCAAGTTGTTCAATAAAAACTTAGGACACCTTGCAACTTCCAGTACGATATAAAATAACTCTGGTAAAGCGCATGAGCCTATTCTCCGACAAGGTTATCCATGCCTGATTTGACTCGCCTATTTGGGCTTAATCTTATTTATTGTTGTCGGGATTTAGGAGTCATTTATGTCTAATATTAACAGTAAAAATTCTGAGCAATCCAAATATAGCCGCCGTTATTCGCCGCGTCACCCGTTAGCAAAACATGCTGTCAGCCAAATAGCTAAGCTGGAGCTAAGGACGCAAGATATCGTTCAAACCATGGGCTATCCTGCAATACATACTATTCCCGCCTGTGATCGTCTGCGCCATGTCTTATCTAGTGAGATATTGGGGTTGAATGATAAGAATGTTGATAGCTATTTTACGGCTCATGAATTCTTAAAAGCGTTATTGCTGGTGCTGAATATCCCATACCAAGCTTATTCAGATGATATTGAGAAAATCGAATATGACTTGGCACATTATCCTTATCCACTACCCAAATACAGCTTGCGCGCTGACGTTGACTTTACGTGGAGTGGGGGCGCAAATTGGATGTCGCGTGGTGTCGCTAGCAGTAAGGCGAATGTTCATTTACCGCAAAATATTGCCAAGATGAATGAGACAGAGCGTGAGGCGATAGTGCAACAGTGTATCGAGGAGCATTATCAAAAGTATCATGCTCATCTACCCTATAACGGTGTGATTAAAGGTTATCGACTTGTTATTAAGCAGCGTAATGAGATTATTGATAGAGTCGAGTATGGGTTGCCAAAATCTAGCATTACCTAAGAAGCGCTCGGATATTAGACCTTTAATAATATGCCCTAATGCTCGTTTTAATCTTAAAAAGTGAATCACTTTGACTGTAACCCCCTAACCATAAGACACTGATTAAATAGAATTAATCTGCGTAGCTTAGTTTTTGCATTGATGTAGCTTTGAAAGCGAAGAGTACAACAACAAGTAAACCAGCTGATAATTATCTCTTATCGTATAATAATAACCAGAAGTCTTTGAAGGGTGATTTAGCTCTCCAAAGGCTTTTTTTATGCAGTAACCTAAAAGTCGTTTATGACAATAGTGCAGCCGCAGGAAAGTAGCTGTCTGTGAAATAGTGATATGTGAAATGTTTGTCTATTTAATAGCTGTCTGCTAAATGATTAAGGCTAAAATAGTAAGAATGAGGTAACATTAAGGTTAGGAATGAAGTGTAAATTTAGATAAAAAGGGAGTTTAAAAATGAAAGGAATCACACGCTTCTCGAATAGCTTAATGGAAAAGTATTTACCAGATCCATTTTTATTTGTCATTATTTTAACATTGGTTATTTTTGGGTTGGGCTTAGGCTTAACGGATTCCTCCCCTGTACAGATGGTGGCGTTTTGGGGTGAAGGGTTCTGGGCGTTACTGGCGTTTTCTATGCAAATGGTATTGGTGTTAGTCACCGGTTTTGTATTAGCCAGCAGCCCAATATTTAAAAAAGGCTTGGGCAAACTTGCCAGTCTTGCAAAGTCACCAAGTAGTGCGATTATCTTAGTGACTTTAGTATCCCTTGCCGCAAGCTGGATCAACTGGGGTTTTGGCTTGGTTATTGGCGCGTTATTCGCCAAAGAATTGGCGAAGCGTGTTGCAAATGTCGATTATCGCTTACTGATTGCCAGTGCGTATTCTGGCTTTATCATTTGGCACGCCGGATTTTCTGGCTCGATTCCATTGTCTATTGCGACAGAAGGCCATCCGTTCGTTGATAAAATTGGGGTAATTCCAACGAGTGCAACCATCTTTGCTAGCTACAACTTAATCATCATTGCTGCATTGGTTATTATTGTGCCTTTGTTAAACCGTCTGATGATGCCAAAAAAAGAAGATACGATTACCGTCGATCCAAAAGTTCTCGTTGATCCAGTAGTTGAAGAACTTCCAGCCAAATCGGATATGACACCAGCCGAGCGTTTAGAAAATAGCTGGGTTTTGTCAATGATTATCGGCGCACTAGGACTTGCTTTTATTGTTTATTACTTCGTCCAAAATGGATTTTCCTTAACGCTTGATTTGGTTAACTTTATGTTCTTGTTCCTTGGGATAATATTCCACGGAACGCCTCGCAAGTATCTGATTGCGGTTCAAGAGGCGGTCAAAGGAGCAGGTGGTATCATCGTCCAATTCCCGTTTTATGCAGGTATTATGGGAATGATGACTGCCTCTGGTTTGGCGGGAGTGATGTCAGAAGCCTTTGTCAGCGTTTCGACAGCGGATACGCTACCACTGTTTTGCCTTCCTAAGCGCAGGACTGGTTAACTTTTTCGTCCCTTCAGGTGGTGGACAATGGGCGGTTCAAGCGCCAATTATGCTGGAAGCGGCAGAGATGCTTGGTAGTGATCCAGCAAAAGTCGCCATGGCGGTGGCATGGGGTGATGCTTGGACAAACATGATTCAGCCGTTTTGGGCATTACCAGCACTGGCAATTGCAGGATTGAAGGCCAAAGATATCATGGGTTTTTGTGTGATTGTGCTGGTTGTCAGTGGTGTTGTGATTGGTTTAGGATTGTTGTTTTTGTAAGTAAAATCTAGGGCGTGTCCTCATTTTGAAAATGGTAATAAAAATGAGATAAATTGCTGTCAAACAAGGGAAATAGTACAGATAATATCAAGATATTAGCCAGCTATTTGACGCAGTTTGGCAAGATTTAGCCATTTTTAGCCCATTTAGTTGATTTCGTTCAGATTGAGGACATGCCCTAGAGTAATGGCCTTGCCTGTTTTATAGGCGAGGCTTTTTTCTGTTTATACGGCTGCCAAACACTGTTTAGTGTTTGGCGGTTTTATCATTATCATTTAGCTTAAACGATAATATTGCACGGTTCATTATATTACCCTGTATTACGCAGACCCGCTGCCAACGCATTAATACTACGTATTAATGGATCTTCAACGGCAAGATCACCATGGTTAACGTCACCTGTCGCATCTTTTCGCCTGGCACGTTTTAGTAGCTCTATTTGGATGTAATTAATCGGGTCTAAATAAGCGTCGCGCCATTCAAGGGAAGCAGCAAGGTTCTGCTGGTGCGCCAATAACGATGTCTGGTTAAGCAAAGAATTTAAACCTGAACAGGTCAGTTGGTGTTCATCGATTACCGCGCTCATAATCTGTTCACGTAAAGTCTCATCGTCACATAACTGGCTATAAGCCTGAGCAATACTCATCTCAGATTTGGTAAACGCCATTTCAATATTGCTAATAAACACATTAAAAAACGGCCAGCAGTCATTCATCTCTTTCATCAGGGCTTCGTCTTTTTTGACACTATGTAAAGCACTACCGACGCCATACCAAGCAGGCAGTGTAAAGCGTGCTAATGACCAGCCAAATACCCAAGGAATTGCGCGCAAAGTCGTCTTACTTGGCAGGCCTTTGTTACGGTGCGCTGGGCGTGAGCCGATATTTAATAAGGAAATTTCCTGCACCGGAGTCACTTGGGAGTAGAATTGGTAAAATCCTTCGGTGTGGTCAGTCAGCTGACGATAACGCTGCTCACCTGCATCTGCTAAACGGGCAAAGAGCGCTTCATAATTTGGCAATTCAGGCGGTTGCACCACAAACCTTGAGGAGCAAGCTTTAAGCGTGCCGGTAATGCCCATGGTTAGCTCAAACACCGCAGTATCGGTGTTGGCATATTTGGCATAAAGGACTTCGCCTTGCTCGGTGACTTTGATTTGTCCGTGCAGTGTACCGGCAGGTTGCGCGGCAATTGCGTTATGTGTTGAGCCGCCACCACGACTGACAGAGCCACCGCGACCATGGAACAAGCGGGTTTTGATGCCATATTCAGCAGCGATATGGTTAATGGTTTGCTGAGCGCTATACAGCTGCCATGCAGAGGTAATAATGCCGCCATCTTTTGATGAATCTGAATAGCCCAGCATGATTTCTTGGGTGTTATCTGAGTGCGCAAGCAACCCGCGATACAGTGGGTTGTTCAACACGGCAGGTAAAATTTTATCGATATTTTTAAGGTCTTCGATGGTTTCAAACAAGGGAGCTACTGGTAAGTCAGCAGACAGTTGCCCCTTATCATCAATCTTGCATAAGCCTGCAAAACGCATTAATAGTAAAACTTCCAATAATTGACTGGCATTATTGGTCATCGAAATAACATAACTGCCGAAAGTATCTTGTCCGACCAGTTTACGTAATGTGGCCACAGAGTTCATCAAGGCCAATTGTTCGCGTGTTTTATCGGTTAAGTTATCGGTATAAATAAGCGGTGTGCCCGGCTTTTCAAGCAAACGCGTCAGCCACTGTTGGCGCTCGGTTTCAGTGAGGGCGTGATAGTCTGGTAAATTTGAGGCATTGGCGAAAATATCGGCTATCACTTCACTATGATAAGACGACTCTTGACGAATATCGAGCGCTGCTAAATGAAAGCCGCAAGTTTTGACCAGACGAATCATATCGAGCAATAAGCCTTCGCCATGTGCTTTGTCATGAGTATTGACGCTTTTTCGGATGATGCGTAAATCTTCTAATAGCTGTTGTGGGTTGGGATAAGCATCTTGGGCAGCTTCAAGATCTGTACCTTTGCTTTGAATATGGCTATTAGTCGCTTTTATTTTGGCCAGGATAATCGATAACAGCCTTCGGTACGGCTCATTGTTGTAATCGTCAGGGTTATAATGGAATACTTTTTGATCGAGACCGGCGTATTTCTTTATACGAGCATAAACGTCTGGTGCAATTTCAATAATGGTATCGCTATGAATCAGTTCACGGCGCAGTTTCTTGAGCAAGACTTGATAGTGCCGCAAAACGGCATTGGCATGCATTAATACGGCCATTTCTGTGGTGTCATGAGTGACAAAGGGATTACCGTCTCTATCGCCACCGATCCAAGAACCAAAGCTCATGAACGCCGGTAATGGGTAATCTGTTAACTCTGGATAGATATCAACAATGGCGTCTTTAATATTGCGATAAACCTTTGGGATGGCGCTAAATAAACTGGCATTGAAATAGTGCAGACCATTATTTATCTCGTCATAGACTAGAGGCTTACGCGTACGTACTTCATCCGATGACCATAATAAATCAATCGTTTGTGCCGTTTTTTCTTTCGCTTGCTCGTAGGCGAAACTGTTTTCAGAAAGATTGTTTAAGGCATCGCTATGCGTAAATAGGCTTTGCAATAGATTCATGGTCGTACGGCGACGTGCTTCGGTCGGGTGGGCGGTAAATACTGGGATAAATTTCAGCTGATCAATCAGCTCTTGCATTTGGGCAGGTTCAATATTGCGTTCACGACACTCCAGTAAAGTACGGCGAAACGATCCTTCCCAGCTGTGCTCCGATTGCATACGTAAGGCTTGACGCTGCTCGCGTAAGTAATTTTCTTCACTGAGATTGGCTAAGAAGAAATAGATAGAAAAGCTGCGGATGACATTTTTTAAGGTTTGATTGTCTAACGAGGCTATGAAGTCGATGAGTTGTTGCTGGTTCGCTTCGTTAGGCGCGCGTCGTTGTTGAATAAAACCTTTGCGCAGGGTTTCAATCGTCTCGAGCGTCTGTTCACCAGTCTGGCGAGAAATCGCATCCCCTAGAAATGATCCTAATAAGCTGATGCGCTCACGTAATACGTCGTTATCTATAGTCATCCTTAACCTTCTCATCAAATTAGTGGGTAAAAAAATAGAAGTAATGTTGAATCTGTAAATTCCCTCAATTCCGCTCTCTACCATAGCAAGAATTTTACGGTTGAGTGCTATATTTTAGGGCGTGTCCTCATTTTAACCCATTTAGTTGATTTCGTTCAGATTGAGGACATGCCCTAGTGCCATGGATATAGTTGATTCACTTTAAAGCCGATACGAGTGCTATCAGGAGTAAACTTTTCGCAGCCTCCGTCGCGCTTGCTAACATCAAGTAAGGAAAACTTATACCCATAGTGCGTTATAATATTTAACCTTACTTTACCTTGAACTGACTATCTGAATATAGTCAGTTCAAGGTAAAAACGATACAGTGGGGCTGGTATAAAATTTTTGCAGCATCGAAACGGCATAGGTACAGTAAGCCAGAAAAATTTATACCAGTCTCAGTCTATAAGGTAACGTACCTATTTTATTTAGTATTGACTATCACCATACTTAAGGAACAAAGCATGCAAACCTCTATTGATAAAGACACCACTGCTTTGACGGTTGGTTTGAGCAATATTCATACTTGGTTATTTGTCCCTGCCACGAGAATGGAACGAGTCACAAAAGCATTCGCTAGTGGCGCAGATGCGGTGATTGTCGATTTAGAGGATACTATTGCTCAAGCCGACAAGGCACAGGCTCGCGACGCATTACGAGAATATTATCTCAGCAGCGAATATCAACCGGTCTGGATACGCATCAATCAAGCTGGTAGCACAGACTATGCTGAAGATATAAAACTATGCGAGCAGCTGCCCAATCTTGCTGGGATAATACTGCCTAAAGCAGAGCAGGCTGCAGATATTGAATATATTCATCATCTCAGTGGCTTATCAGTAATAGCGTTAGTCGAAAGCGCTGTTGGCTTGTATAACCTTGATAACATGGCCAGCGCTTCAGGGTTGGTCGCTTTTAGTTATGGATTTCTGGATCTTTGCAATGATTTGCAGGTACAAGTAGGTACGGCAGCGGCGGATATTATCGCCAATCAAATTCGCTATCAGTTACTTATTAGCTCAAAAGTACATCAATTATCGGCGCCTATCGACACGGTCTATCCAGAATTTAATGACAGCGAAGGCCTTAGTCAGCGCGTACAGTTGTGGTCACAAATGGGCATGTCAGGCATGCTCTGTATCCATCCTAAACAAGTCGCCACCGTCAAAGAGTCCCTCAGGCCTTTAGACGCCGAGATTGATTTTGCAAAACGTGTTATAGCAGAGTACGAAAGAACTGGAAAGGCAGTATTTAAAGTAGAAGGTAATATGATAGATGCACCGGTCATTCAACGTTGTCTGCAATTATTAGGTAAATAGGTATATCAAGATATAACGGTAATAATCTATGCGCTGTATATCTAAAATTAGCTGAATAAGAGACAATACGCCCATCAAAGTTAATCCAAATAAAAGGCCGTCCTGAATGACCAATACTAACCCGTATAATTTTTTACCTTTGCAGCCTACCGGTAGAAACGAGACTGATACTGCCAATACCTATGCGCCTGAAGATATGATTAAAATATATGAGCAGCAGTTCCTCATTCAAGTACCTGAAGAAAAGCTGACTGAATTTTTACCCGCTTTAAAGAGCTTCTATGATATTGACAATCATACGTTAGATGTCAGTGCCATTATCTTTGACGCAATCGCCGATTCCTCTATCATTTATAATCATAAGATTAAAGTAGGGGGCTATCAAATACTAGGTGAATTGGTAGAGGAGGCGATTGAATATGATGAAGACGATAAAGATGAAGAAGCCGTTGAAGATAAAGACATTAAAGCCTATACACTAGAATGCCAGCGTACTTTTTTTATTAATGAGGTAGAGATACCTTACCATTTCAACTTATTTATTTATGGTGACGGTTATTCTACTTTGACCAAAAAAGAAACCGTGCTAGAAAAAATGTACTGGTTCGTCAGAGGACGATTCGAAGAAAATCTACTAGACGACTCTGAAGACAATGACAGTTTAGACTCTATTAATAAGCAATTAGCTCACTTAGATATTCGAGAAATGGACTTGACCACCATAGATGAGATAGTCAGCTATGTGGAAGACAACATCATAGATGATGCCATGGTGGACGAGCTTAACAAATTATTGGATGCTGCTGAGTAGTCAGCAAGAAATTAGGGCATGCCCTAATTTCGAACGACAGTTATCTTAAAATACTGTTTATGCCAGAGTAGTTGTAAAAAACAGCTATAAAAGACCTGCTATAAAAGAACATTTATACAAGACGATTGATATAAGGCAAATCGCTATGCAACAAACACAGAACTCTGTGGATCAAAGACAAGATGCTGTAGAGCACAGACCGGTATTCATGCCTAGAGTCAATAGTGACAATTTGGTAAAAACGGACATGGTTAGATTTGAGCGGCATGTGGGGTTTGCAAGTCGACAAAAGAAAAAATCCATCAATGATATGCATCAAGTTATTCGCAAAAAGTATGGCTTTAGTCATGTCTTAGAGCTATCTAGTAAATCTGGCAATAAATTGAGTTTTCCGCTCAGTCCATCGAGCTTAAAGCTCACGAATGAGCATGATGGCAAGCAGTATAGTGTCGAAAATGCCTTTCAAAGCAGTATGGTTTTTGAGGACGGTGGCCCTTATACTGATTTGCTAACCGCGCCGCCCAGACAAGCCAAAAAGGACGAGCGTTTAATAACCTCGGGCGAACTGATTGGCTATGATTACTTTGGCATGGAGTGGAGCGTAGAGCCATTGACTACATTTTATGACTGGCTGTATGTGAATGCCCTAAAGCAAAACCCGCATCTGCATGAGGAGGTCATGCAATATCAGGCCTTTACAGATCGTGAGTTTAATCCAAAAAAATCTATCCATTGTGCTGCGTATGCGCTGGCAATGTTTGTGGCGCTCAATAAACGCGAGTTGCTTGACAATGTTGAAGACCCAGCAGTATTTTTTGACTTATATCATGAATTTAAAGTGAGCAATACTGAGCATCTTTTGGAGCCGGGTTGGATCTAATAGCTAAACCAATATTATTCTTTTAATAAGAAAGCCAGCTACACAAGGGTATCTGGCTCATTGAAATGCAAGACGACATAAAGATATAGTCAGTTCTAAATAAAATCGACACGTCAATAATCCCGTGCTACTGGTGCTAATTTTTCTTGCTTGCTGTTCGCAGGCGTGACAGAGGCGGCGAAAAATTTACTCCAGTAGCACTCGTATCAGTTTTAAAGTGAATCAGCTATAGTATAGTTAAATCCAGCGTCTCCTAATAAACTTACCATCTAGGCCTTATTCTTTTTCTCGTAGGCTTCAAACGCGTCTTTACTTTTAGGGTCTGGACAATTTATAACCTCAATACCTTGCTGTCCAAAGTCTTTCTTCAAGCTTTCATATAGAGGTGTTGTACCCCACCCATAGGCATCGCCTAACGCTTCATCTGCTGCGAATATTACACGTGATATTTTGACTTGTAACATGGCTGCCATACACATACCACAAGGCTTGCCGCTCGCATACATAGTAATGTCAGAGTCACGTGGAAGATTCAGAGTTTCTCCAGATTGGCGAATGGCTTGCATTTCTGCATGCGCTGTAGGGTCTTGATCTATATAAGCTTCATTGACCGCTTCAGTAATCACTTCTTGGCCCTTTGTCAAAACTGCGCCAAAAGGTTCACCGCCTTTTTCTACGTTAGCAATCGCAAGATCAATAGATCTTTTTATCATTTCTTTATCAAAATCGGTTAACTGAGCGTCCATTATTTTTCCTTTTCCATTAATAAGTATTATTTTTATTTCAACATTCAACTAAAGTAATCACTACAGCTGCTGTCATATGAACATACTTAATAAGCTTAAGCTGTAGACAGTACTTTTGTAAGGGTTCTAAGCTTCCTGGCTTCGTACTCCCGGAACAGAGTATCGCCATCTCTATGAGGGTTGTCAAGGCAACTGAGAAATGCTGTCGAACCTGCAGATATTAAAACTTGGGTGATATTTGGGAAGTTTTAAGTACGTAGCCTGACGGTGGAAATCAAAAAACATGGGTTTCGGTGTTTTTTAGCGAGAAGCTTGTCTTCGAATATCAGATAGATAAGTAGGGTATAAGTAGCTAAGTTATATATGTTTTTCAGCCATTCTTATCGCTAGTTTCAACAGCTCATCGGTTGTCATATCTTTTAAAGGTGCTGCTTTAATTGTATCGTCTTTTTTCAGAACTTGTCCCATTACGTCCTGTTCGGATTGCATGTTGTGGTTTTTAGAGGTGTTAATATAATCTTGCATCAACTCGCGTAGAACAAGTGACTTGGTGTAGCCATTTTGCTCGACTACTTGCTTAAATTCATTGGCTAAATCGTAATCACAACGAATATGAATGGACGCCTGTTTAGATTTACTCATCAGTAGTGAACTCCTTTTACAAAATCAAAGTTTCTGTCGTAACTTATCTTGAAGCTATGATATTAAAGCGATGGTATGCATAGCTCTACTGTACCACTTGTAGCCCACTTTGCAACACATAGTCAAAATAGTCGATTATCGGCAAGATAAGATGAATAACAACATAAAAGGGTACTGTCATTGCCTTAGGGCGTGCCATCCATTAACATAATTGATGCAATGGAAATAGTTATACCAAACCCAAAAAATACGATTAGCGGCTTCAAACTCGTTTAGTCTACAAGACGTAGGACTTACACTCGTTTTCCTTGCTATTCTAATTTTTGTGAATGGTATTACTTTAATTCTCTTATACTATAAACAAAGTAATTGCTGCCTTAGATAGTTTGAATAAAGAAATA